>DATGDQ010000456.1:0-2949 GCA_035310785.1 Gemmatimonadaceae bacterium
CCGATGCGGCGGCCTCCCTCCGGAGTGGAGAGCTGCGGAAGTGTGCAGCAAGGCGCCGGCGCGGCGGAGCGCACGCGCTGCTCGCTCATGATCTGTGGCGATCCCCGCTGCTGCGGCTGAGGAACCGGCAGGATCAGGCACTCGTCGAACGGCAGCGCTACGTCTCGCCCACCCCGTTCGCAGATGAGCGGCGTGAGCGACATCGCCGCGTACGCAAGCGGGTGCGCCTCGCGCTCCACCGCGAATTGCAGTTTCGGCGCATCGTCTGCGCCGTAGCCCGCTGCCGCGGAGAGCACGAGCGTGGTGGCATCGTCGTCGAGTGTGAAGAGAAGCGCACGCGGGGCGCCCGCGAACTTGGCGAGCTGCTCGCAGACGAATTGCGCGGCAGTCGCGAAGTCCGGTGCCTCCGCGATGACGGAGAGAAATTCGGCCACGCCGTCGCCGCCAGAAGGCGCAGCGGCAGTGGCCGAAGTCAGCTCATGCGCTGAGCTCGACAATGCGGCGCTTCAGCTCGGCGTTCTCGACCTGCATTCGTGCGAGCTCCATCTCGAATCCGCTCGACACCTCGCGCGGTCGTGACACGGGACCTGTGATGCCGACCGCTTCGGAGTACTTGAGATACGTGTCGATCGATGCAACGACGATGCGTGCCTCGACCGTCACGAGATCGATACCGACGAGCGAGACGCGCACCCATGCGTCGATGACGATGCCCTTGTCGAGAACTCGATCGAGGACGTCGATGAGCGAACTGCCGCTCGGAGAACGCTCTACAGCCATTTAGCCTGGCTCCGGGGATGAGGTATTGGAAAGGGGAAGCTCCGACCCACCAACCAGCCGTTCGAGCTGGCGCTCGATGTGCGCAAGCCGATCGTCCAGTTCCGGCGACAACATGACGGCCACGTTTGAGGTGAGTCGCGGGTCATGACGCCACCAGTTGAGACCGATCTCTTCTGCCTTGTCGATGGAGCACACCAGCAGGCGAATCTGAATCGTGAGCAACTCGACGTTCGCGAGGTTGATCTTGATGTCGCCGGCAATCACGAGTCCCTTGTCGAGCACCCGGTCGAGGATGTCGACGAGGCCGTGACTGCGCGTGGGAGTGACGAGGTCTGGCAATCAAATGCTCCGTGCGGGTGGGGTCCGCGTTAGCGTATCCGGCCAAGTGGGCCGAGATCGATCTCCAGTTCTTCATCAGACAGGCCGAACACGGTCTTCAACTCACGAAGCCGACCGTCCAGGGACATCAGGGCCAGCCCGAGCCGTTCGACTTCCTCGTCGCTCAGCGTGCCGCCATCCATGCGCCTGACCGCCTGATGCTCCAAGACCTTACGAAGCACCTCGATGATGGTCAAGACGAGTTTTGCCAATCCCTGCTCGACGCCTTCGGGCGTCGCATCGATCCGCTCCGGAAGCGCGTTCGCGATGGCGCGGAGATCGACATCGGGCGTGCCGTCGTCGGGGTGCGCCCCTCCGCCGATCGCCCCGTTCTCAGCCAATCTGTACCGCCGCGAAAGAGTACGCCGCACCCGGCCCGCGCACGGCGATCCGCAACGCGGAATTCGCCACGGCCTGCGACTTTGCCGTACGTAGATAGCGCGCAACATCGTCGCGCGAAACCAGGTGCGCGAGAGCCGCGAGAATTGGAGGCACGGGACTGTCCACCACGCGCTCAGCGACGAATAACTCTCCGAGTGAGCGAGAGGCGGACTGCGCCAGTTCGGCCGCCGAAGCGAGCAATATTCGTTCCGCATGAATCTGGTCGCGAATCCGGCGGAGATGCTCGTGACCGGCTCCTTCGCCCTCCACCGATCCGCCTTGCTCCGGTACGCGCTGTGATCCGGACGGAACGACGAGAAAGCTCATCTCCACACGACCCCGCACGAGCGCCATGGCCGTATCCACCGTCCCGGCGCGCTGCTCCAGCGCCGCCACGAGGGAGCGGTCATCCGCGTGCAGTCGCCCGAACAGGGAGGGTACCACCGAATACCCAGCCTCGATCGCCGCACGCAGCACTGAGTCGTGCTCCCTGATCCGCTTCGGCGTCGCCTCGAGCCGTGATGCCGCCGCGTCGGACACCCACGCGTGCTTGTCGCCCAGCGTCAACACCCGCACGGGCCGGCCATCCAGTCCGGCGATCGCCGGCGCGGGATGGGCCGGCCCTTCCAGCACACCATAGAGGTGCACCGCCATCACGCCGACGGCTCGATCGAACCTCGGACGAGCCGCTCCACCGCGACGAGCAGCAGACGCAGGTCGACTCGCACCAGATCGACGCCCGCCACGGCGATCGTGACCTCTCCCCCGATGACGACGCCCTTATCGAGCACGCGATTGATCAGGTCACTCAGAATGAGCGGCTCCTCCTCGTCCTCGATCATCGCATCCGAGTCGCCGCCCGGACGCACGAGATCAGCCATCGCGCGCCTCACCGTCCGGACCTGCCGTGCTGGGCCCTCCCGCGGAAGACTCGGACTCACGCGCGAAGTGATACGCGGGCCACGGGCCGGTGAAGTCGACGCGGAATCCCGCGGGCGATCGGAGCTCGATCAGCTCCGACAGCGCGCGGCGAAAGTCATCGAGGCGTGCGTCGTCGACGAGGAAGCTCGCGTTGAGCACGGCTGGCTGCGTGGTCGTCGACTCGGCGTTCGCGATCGCCGCGGGCAGCGGCTCCCGCACCGCCGCGCGGGCAAGCGCAGCGAGTGCCCCGTACATCGACTGCGCGACCTCGCTGCTCACGCGGCGCAGCTCGGTGCGACGCGCCTCGTCGAGCTTTCGCTGCAGCAGATAGCGCTGCCCCGGCGAGGCGCTCGTGGCGGAGCTCTCCAGCGCCCGAATCTGCGGGCTGAGATCCAAAAGCGCCGCGTGCAGCCGAGCGTCGTCGCGATACACGCGCACCGTGTACTCGCGCGCACCGCGCAGCCGCGCAAAGAGGCGGCTCAGCTCCTC
>DATGDQ010000457.1:0-6053 GCA_035310785.1 Gemmatimonadaceae bacterium
GCTTCGAGCGCGAAGTAGGTCGCGCCGGCGGTGCCACGATCGAGCGACGCCTGTCCCCAGCCGGGTATCAGGAGCGAACGGAAGAGCGCCGTCTTGGGGCGAATCGGCGGGCCTGCGAGGAGCACCGAGTCGCGATGCTGCTCGATGGAATCCGCGGCGGAGCGGAGCCGGCGCGGCGCGAGCACCGCGCGCGCGCTGTCCGATGGTTGCGAGATGCCGGTGCGCGCGCTGTCGACCCGCTGCGACTGGACGACGCACCCGGCGCCCGCGGCGAGCGTGAGCGCGCAGATCAGCGCCAGGTGAAGTGGTGAGAAGCTTCTTCTCATCATGCAGGGATGAGTGCGATGAGGTCGATCTCCACCAGACTTCCTCTCGGAAGCGCTTCGACCTGCACCGTCGAGCGCGCAGGACGGGACGTGCCGAGGTGTTTTCCGTAGATGTCGTTCACCACCGGAAAATCCGCCAGGTCGACCAGATAGACGGTGCTCTTCACGACGTCCGCCCACGTGGCGCCCCCCTTCGCGAGCACCTCGCGGAGGTTTGCAAGCACACGCGCGGTCTGCTCGACGATACCTCCCTCCACGATCTTTCCGGTCTTGGGGTCCAGCGCAATCTGGCCCGCCGTGAAAAGAAAGCCGCCCGCGACTATTGCCTGCGAATATGGCCCGATCGCCGCAGGAGCCGTCTCGGTCTCGATACGCTGGTGCGACACGCTTCCCCCTTTCAAGAAGTAAACACTGCTCTGGCTGCGGATCGCACGCCTAGAACAGACCCGTGATGGTGCCATCCTTCGTGATACTCATCTTCTCCGCCGACGGCTCCTTCGGCAGACCCGGCATCGTCATGATGTCGCCGGCCTGCGCAACCACGAATCCTGCTCCCGCGAGAGGATAGACCTCGTTCACGGTGATCCGGAATCCCGTTGGCCTTCCCATCCGACTCGCGTCGTCGGTGACGGAATATTGGGTCTTGGCCATGCACACGGGCGTTTCGCCCAATCCAATGGATTCAAGATACTCGATGGCACGATCCGCTTTCAGGCTGTAATCCGCACCATCGCCGCCATAGACCTTGCGCACGATGGTGTCGATCTTCTCCTTGATCGGTCGCTTGGCGTCGTAGAGCGGCGCGTACGACGACTTATCGTGCTCGAGCGCGTCGAACACCTCGCGTGCGAGCTCTTCGCCGCCCGCCCCGCCCTTCTCCCACACCTCGTTCAACGCCACGCGCACGTTGCGCTTGCGTGCGAAGTCCGCAACCATCTCGAGCTCCGCATCGCTGTCAGTCGTGAACCGGTTGACGGCTACGATCACCGGCATGCCGAACTGCGCGACGTTGTCAATGTGAAGCGCGAGATTGGGCAAACCCTTCTCGAGCGCTCCGAGATCTTCCACGGCCAGGTTCTTCTTGTTGGCGCCGCCATTGAGCTTGAGCGCGCGCACCGTCGCCACGAGCACCGCCGCCTCGGGTTTGAGGCCGGCGAAGCGGCACTTGATGTCGAAGAACTTTTCGGCGCCGAGATCGGATCCGAAGCCGGCCTCGGTGAGAACGATGTCGGCGAGCGCGAGACCCGTCTTCGTTGCGATGACACTGTTGCATCCGTGCGCGATGTTGCCGAACGGGCCCGCGTGCACGATGGCCGGACCGCCTTCGAGTGTCTGCACCAGGTTGGGGCGAATCGCATCCTTGAGCAGAAGGCTCATCGCACCCACGGCCTTCAGATCGCTCGCGCGAATCGGCTTTCGCTCGGCGCCTGCCGTGGCGCCCACCACGATGCTCGCGAGGCGCTTTTCGAGATCGTCGCGACTCGACGCGAGCGCGACGATCGCCATCACTTCGCTCGCCGGGATGATCACCCAATGCTCTTCGCGCACGACACCGTTGGCCACTCCGCCCAGGCCGATCACGGCGTCACGCAGCGCGCGATCGTTCATGTCGATGGTGCGCGGCCACGTGATGCGGCGCGGATCCACGTTGAGCGGATTGCCCTGCGTGAGATGGTTGTCGAGCATCGCGGACAGGAGATTGTGCGCGGACGCGATGGCGTGGAAGTCGCCGGTGAAGTGCAGATTGATGTCCTCCATCGGCACTACCTGCGCATACCCACCGCCCGCCGCTCCGCCCTTCACGCCGAAGACCGGCCCCATGCTCGGCTCGCGCATGCACAGAACGGCGTTCCTGCCGAGTCGTCGCATCGCCTGCGTGAGACCGACGAGTGTCGTACTCTTGCCCTCCCCGGCCGCAGTCGGGTTCACACCCGTCACGAGCACGAGACGCCCTTTCGCCGGACGTTGTGACACGTCGAGATCGATCTTCGCTTTGTACTTGCCGTACAGATCCAGCTCGTCCGGCTCGAGGCCGAGGTCCGCCGCCACGTCCACGATGGGACGCATCTTCGCGTGCTGCGCGATCTCGATATCAGAGGGGACTGTTGCCACACTCGGCTCCGCGACGCTGGATGAATTGGTGAGGCTGGATGATACCGAAACTCGTCTCGCCGATGCTAGGTGTTTGCCTCGTTCGGCGTCACGGCGAAGAAACGCAGGGCGTTCTCGGCCGTCCGTTCGGCCAGGGTCTCCGGAGACACGCTGCGCGCCGCCGCCAAACGGTCGATCGTGTGCGCGACCCATGCCGGCTCGTTGCGCTTCCCGCGCCGGGGCACGGGCGCGAGATATGGCGCGTCGCTCTCGACGAGGAGCCGGTCGTCCGGAATGGCGCGCAGGAGCTCCATGTCCGACCAGTTCTTGAAGGTGATGATGCCGCTGAACGAGACGTACCAGCCATAGCCGAGCGCGCGCTCGGCCAGCGAGAGGCTCCCGGTGTAGCAATGAAGCACGCCAATGACACCCTCGCGCGCGGCGAGATCGATCATGATCGCGGTGTCCTTCTCGGCTTCGCGCGTGTGCACGATGACGGGGAGCGAGCGCTCCGCGGCAAGCGAGAGCTGCGCCTCGAAGCACTCGTGCTGTTTGGCACGCGGCGCGTGCTCGTAGTGAAAGTCGAGGCCGCACTCTCCGACGGCGATGGCGCCGGCATCGAGCAGGGCCTCGAGTGCGGGAAGATCGGTGCTCGGATCGAATCGCGCCGCGTCGTGGGGATGCAGCCCGGCCGTCCAGCGCAGCAGCGGGTAGGTTGCGGCGAGATCTCGGGCGCGCCCGGCGTCCGCGAGCGAGGCGCCGATGCAGACGACGAGCGACGCACCGGCTTCGATCGCTCGCGCGACGACGGCCTCGCGGTCCGCATCGAAGGCGGGATCCGCGAGGTGCGAATGGCTATCGATGAAGCGCATGCGCCTGGTTCGGCAGGCTGCGATCCATCGTCGGTGTGCCCGGTGCTCTATACTGGCCGAGTGACTTCCCGATCCGCGCTACCGGCTCATGGTGACCGGAGTGCCGGAGCGCGGCGCTCGCGAACGGTTCGTGGCGCCGGTGTCCGAGGCGGTGCGGGGCCACTTCCTCTCGATCCAGAGCAGCAGCGGCGGCGCGACGTAGATCGAGCTGAACGTTCCCGTGACGACGCCGAATAGCATGACCAGCGCGAAGGGCCGGAGCACTTCGCCGCCGAGCAGCGCGAGTGCGAGCAGCGTCGCGAACACCGTCGCGTGCGTGAGCACGGAGCGTGGCAGCGTCTCGTTCACCGAGCGATTGAGCGTGTCGTAGAGCGGGATCTTCTGCCGCTTACGCAAGTTTTCGCGCACGCGGTCGAAAATGATGATCGTGTCGTTCAGCGAGTAGCCGATCATCGTCAGGATGCCGCCAACGACGACGAGCGAGATCTCGAGGTTCGCGTACTTGATGAACGCGAGCGTCGCGAGAATGTCGTGCGCTGTCGCCACGACGGCAGCGACGCCGAACCGCCATTCGAATCGCCACGCCAGGTATGCGAGTGTCGCGATGAACGAGATCAGGATCGCGTAAAGCGCCTTCTGGCGGAGCTCTCCGCCCACCTTCGGGCCCACCGCTTCCGTGCGCTGCACCGAGAACGCCGACGCTCCGAAGCGCTTCGTGAGCGCTCCCTGAATTTCCGTGGCGATCGACTCCGCGCCACGCGTTTGCTGCGCCACGGCGCGCGGATCCTGCGCACGGATCAGGTAGTCCGTGTCGCTCCCGAACTGCGTGATCTCGGCGCCCCTGATGCCGGCTTCATCGAGCGTCGAGCGAACGTCGGCGACATTCGGGGCCTTCGAAAAGCGCACCTGCATCAGCGTGCCGCCCGTGAACTCGATGCTGTACCTGTAGCCACTCACCCCGATCCACAGCAGTCCCGGCAGGATGAAGAGCAGCGTCACGACCGTGGTGATCTTCCACAGCCGAATGAAGTCGATCTTGGTGTCGTGCAGAATACGCAGCATCAGATGCTCAGCGTCTGGGCGCCGCGCGTGCGGTTGAGCCACAGGAGGAAGAAGGTGCGAACGACGAAGATCGAGCTGACCATCGACGCCGCGATGCCCGCCATCAGCGTCACCGCGAACCCCTTCACGGGACCGGTGCCGACCTCGAAGAGCACGAGCGCGGTGAGCACCGTCGAGACGTTGGAATCGATGATGGCGCTCATGGCGTGCTTGAAGCCCTCATCGATGGAGGCGCGCACGGTTTTCCCGTGCACCATCTCCTCGCGTATTCGCTCGAAGATCAGCACGTTCGCATCGAGTGCGATACCGATGGAGAGCACGAGCCCGGCGAGCCCCGGCAGCGTGACCGTCGCCTCGAGTCCCGCGAGGAGCGCCAGCGTGAAGAGCAGGTAAAGCAGCAGCGCCGCGACCGCGAGCGTGCCGGACAGACGATAGTAGAAGATCATGATCAGCACCACGAGCGCCACACCCGCAATGCCCGCGTGAATGCCATCGCGAATCGAGTCGGCCCCGAGCGACGAACCGATCGTGCGCGACTCCACCACCTTGAGCGGCACCGGAAGCGCGCCGGCGCGCAGCACCAGCGCGAGGTCCTGCGTCTTCTGGAGATCCGCGCCGCGCATCGTGATCTGCCCGCGCGTGCCGATCGCGCTCTCGATCACCGGCGGCCGGCCCATGACGCGATCGTCGAGAACGATCGCCATGTAGTCTCCGACGTGCTTGCCCGTCTCCGTACGGAAGCGGCGTCCACCCTCGTTGTTCAGAGTGAACTGCACGATGTTGCCTTCGGTCGGATCGGTGCCCGGCTTCGCATCGGTGAGATATTCGCCGGTGATGATCGGGCGCGCGTCCACGAGATAGAGCGTGGCATACGGCGCGTTGCTCGCGCTGACGTCTTCGCTTCCCCAGTGCAGCACCTTGCCGGGAGGAATCGCCGCCTGCACCTCCTTGCGATCGAGGTAGCTCTGCACCGTAGGCACATCGTTCTTCGCGACGAGGTATTCGCCGGGCATCTGTCCAGGCTGAATGAGCTTCGAGAACGGACCGCCCGTCGCCACCGCAGCCGACGTGTCGTTCTTCGAGCTGTCATTCTTCGCCTTCCCGCTGTCGGCCGCCGAGAAGAGGTTCAGCGGCGACGCGGCCTTGCCCGTATCCGTCTTCGCGGAGGCCAGCGTCGCTCCGCCACTCTGCCTCACCGCGTTGTCGATGCGGGCAAGAGACTTTTCGAGCGCCTGCGTCTTGTCCGTGATCTGGAACTGCAGGAAGGCCGAGTTCTGCACGAGCGCCTCGGCGCGCGCGCGATCATCGATGCCGGGAAGCTCGACGACGATGCGATCGTTGCCGACCTTTTGCACCACGGGCTCCGACACGCCGAACTCATCGATGCGATTGCGCACGACCTTCAGCGCGCGGTCGATCGCCTCGCCCTTGTTCTGCACGACTCCCTTGCTGTCGTCGACCTCGAGCGCCAGGTACATCCCGCCCTGCAGATCGAGGCCACGCTTGAGCGGAATGCGCGTACGCGTCGTGTCGCGGAACTCGCCCGTCTTCGGGTTGCGCTCGCGGACCGTGATGGTGCGCGGCCACAAGGCCCAAACGGACGCGACAACGAGCACGAGAATGACGAGCAGTCGATTGCGGATATTGGCGTTCATGCGGCTCAAAGACGATTCGGGGATTATGGCTCAGCTCTTAACGTTAT
>DATGDQ010000458.1:0-3133 GCA_035310785.1 Gemmatimonadaceae bacterium
CCTCGACACGCGGGCAGGACGTGATGCACAGGAATCTTTGCGATGCGGGCTCGCGCAACTTGGGGCGTGGCGGTTGGGGACTCGACGTGCTGGCTGCGGTGCTGCTGTCGTTCGGTGTGGGCGCGGCGACGGCGGCGTTCACCGCGATGAATGGTTTCACGTCGCACGGTGGCCCGAACATCGCCTGCGAGACGATGCTTGCGATGTCGAGCGGCCCTCCGGCGTACATGGATCATGCAGGTGCAACTCTCCCGTCCGCGGCCGAGGTCCACGAACGCATTGCGGATGCGTACCAGGCGAGCTACGCGGTTGGCGGAGTTGCGCCGGGCACGTGGTCGGACCTGGGGGACGAACTGGATCTGCGCCCCTTGGTGCGCCTCTTCGCGGCGACCGCGCTCGCGATGCTTCTCGCCTGCACACGTGGCGCGGCACGACTAGGTGCTGCGACTCGCGCACCGGCCATCGCCGCGGGCTCCGCGTTCGGAGCGCTCGTGATTGCGACGATGCTGATCGGGGTGTTTGGTCTTCCTGCTCTGGGACTCAGAGCGATTGCGTTCGCGGTCAGCGTCTCGCTGCTCGCCGCGCGCTTCCCGCGAGGTGCGTGGCAGGAGCTGGTGTCAGCAACCGGCTGATCGAGATCCGGAGGTGAACGGTGTCGCGTGCGTCGCGGCACGCGCTATCTTGTGCGAATGCTCGTCACCTCCGGGAGATTCATGCGTCACCTCGTCATCACTGCGATGCTGCTGGCCGGCGTCTCCGCTCACGCGCAGTCACCCACGCCGCAACCAGTATTCACCTACCAGCAAGTGATGATCCCGATGCGCGATGGCGTGCACCTGCAAACCGTCATTCTGACGCCCGTGGGCAAACGCGGTCCTCTTCCCATTCTCTTTCGCCGCACACCGTACGGCGTGCCGGACTCCGCGCCAACGACGGTCCCGACGAATCTGAAGGAGCTCGACGCCGACGGGTACATCATCGTGATTCAGAACTTGCGCGGCCGCTTCAAGTCCGAAGGGACATTCAAGCTCACATCGCAGGTGAATCTCACGGATTCGACGTCCACGAACGAGACGACCGATGCGTACGACAGCATCGACTGGCTCGTGAAGAACGTCGCGAACAACAACGGCAAGGTGGGAATGTACGGGGTCTCGTACGATGGTCTCACCACCGCGCTGGCACTCCTGCATCCGCATCCGGCGCTCAAGGCGATGAGCGAGCAGGCGTCGCCCGTGGACCAGTGGATGAACGACGACGACCATCGCTACGGAGCACTGCGCTACAGCTACTCGTTCGAGTACGCGGTGATGGAACAGGCGGACAAGAACAAGAACACGCACTTTGGATTCGACACGTACGACGGCTATTCGTGGTACCTCGCTCTGGGTCCCCTCTCGAATCTCAACAGCAAGTATCTGCACGGCTCCATCCCGTACTGGAATGACGAGGTCGCGCATCCGGACTACGACGACTTCTGGAAGCGCGAGGCATGGGTGCGCCAGCTCCATGCGTCGACGGTTCCGAATCTGAACGTCGCCGGGTTCTGGGATCAGGAAGATCCGTGGGGGCCGTGGCAGATCTTTCGGCATGCGGCCGAGCACGATCCGGATCACACGAACTTCATGGTGGCCGGCCCGTGGTTTCATGGACAGTGGCAGGCACCGAAAGGCGACAGCCTCGGCCTGATGTCGAACGGCGGCCACGAGACGTCGCGCGAATTCCGCGAGACGATCGAGGCACCCTTCTTCCGCTACTATCTCCACGGCGAGGGCGAGAAGCCGAAGTGGCGCGCGTCGACCTTTCAGTCCGGGTCGAACACGTGGCGCACGTACCCGGAGTGGCCGCCTCGTGAGTCGAAGCCCACGAACATCTATCTGCTCTCGAACGGCACGCTCTCGTTCGCGAAGCCTGCGTCATCCGGGCGCCCGTCGTCTCGCGAGTACGTGTCCGACCCCGCCAATCCGGTACCGTATCGTCAACGGCCGATCTCGCCGACATATCCCGCCGGCGACTGGCGCACGTGGGAGATCGCGGACCAGCGCTTCGTCGACAATCGTCCCGACGTGCTGAGCTACGTGAGCGCGCCGCTCGATCACGACCTCACGATCACGGGTGAGGTGGCCGCGGATCTGTTCGCGTCGACATCCGGCACCGATGCCGACTTCATCGTCAAGCTCATCGACGTCTATCCGGAGAACGCGACGCCGAATGCGTGGGATGAGGAGGCAGGCCCCGCGCCCGGTCAGTACGCGAAGTCCGTGAACGGCTACGAGCTTCCGGTGGCGATGGAGGTGCGTCGCGGACGCTACAACACGAGCTACGAGCATCCGAAGGCGCTCGTCGCCGGCGCGCCCGTGGAGTGGAAGATTCCGATGCGCGACCGCGACTACGTCTTTCTCAGGGGGCACCGGCTGATGGTGCAAGTGCAGTCGACGTGGTTCCCGCTCATCGACCGCAACCCGCAGAAGTTCGTTGCGAGCATCTACAAGGCGACCGCGGCCGACTTCGTGAAGGCGACGCAGCGCGTGTATTCAACTCCGGCACTTCCATCGCACATCGTGCTGCCGGTGATGCCGTGATCGGCTCGACTCGAGGCTGAGCTCATCAGCGGTTCGTGAGCGGCGCTGACCTGCATCGAGCGCGCGAGCTGGTGCTCGAGCACGGCTGGAATGCGACTGCGTATCAGATCCTGAATCCCGGAATCGCGCACTGGTTCTGCGCCGGGGGCGATGCCGTCATCGGCTACGTACGCCGGAACGGGGTACGAGTGGTCGCCGGCGCTCCGGTATGCGCGCCCGAGCGACTGCGCGACGTGGCTCTCGAATTCGAGATGGACGCGCGCGCACGCGGCGATCGCGTGTGCTACTTCGGTGCCGGCGAGCGCCTCGAGGAAACGCTTCGGCGCGAGCGAGCGCTCGGCACGGTGGGATTGGGCGCGCAGCCGAGCTGGGATCCACGAAGGTGGAGCGAGATCGTGGCGCGGCGCTCATCGGTGCGCGCGCAGCTGCATCGCGCGCGAAACAAGGGCGTGACGGTGACGCAATGGAGCGCCGAGCGCGCGGAGAACAGTCCGGTGCTGGGGCAGTTGCTCGGAGAGTGGCTGCGAGGGCTGGGACTTCCGCCGCTTCAT
>DATGDQ010000459.1:0-7168 GCA_035310785.1 Gemmatimonadaceae bacterium
CGGCAGCGGTACAGTGGTGCTGATGCCGTACGGTGTGCTGTGCGCGCTCATGAATGGGTCCTGTCAAGACGGGAGCGGACCATCGGCGACACTGCTCCGCGCCGCCCCTGGACGCAAGATGCGGGCACCTTGCTGGCGCATCCATACATCACTATACTCTCATTGAGTAATCTATCCTTTCCTGCATTCGTGAGACTGCCGTGGCCAAGATGCCGTTGACCGCCGAAGCGCTCGAGCTGATCGCCGAACGATTCAAGGTGCTCGCCGAGCCGGCGCGGTTGCAGATTCTGAGCTGCCTTCGCAAGCGCGAGGCGACCGTCACCGACATCGTGGATGAGACCGGGCTCGGTCAGGCAAACGTCTCCAAGCATCTGCAACTGCTGCACACGCACGGATTCGTGGCGCGGCGCCGTGAAGGGCTCTACACCTACTATGCGATCGCTGACACGCGCGTGTTCACATTGTGCGAGCTCATCTGCGACGGCATGAATGCGGCGCTTTCGACGAGACGCCGACAGCTCGCGTCCTGACGCTCGAGGTGCGCTCATGCTGCGTGCCTGCCCCGGCGCTCGCATCCCGCGACACCGAAGTATCCGAGAATGCGCTCGAGCGGGCACACGTTGGTGAAGCTCGACTGAACGAGATTCACGCCGACGAATGCCGTGAAGAGCAGCCACGCGGGGTGCACCCACCAGCCAAGGGCGAGCGATGCGAGCACGAAGACACCGGCAAAGCGACGGATGACACGGTCATTGCACATGGTCGGTTCCTCAGTCTAGTGAGCGGGTGAGAGCGGCCGCTCGCCATCGAGCGACTCGGAAAAGGGGAAGGAATCGTCCATCGAGTGACTCGACATGGTTGGCGCAGGCAGCTCGCGCCGGCGGAGCTCCCAGTACAGCAGCGGCACGACGACCATGGTGAGCAGCGTTGCGACCACTGCCCCGCTCATCAGCGCCACCGCGAGCCCCTGAAAGATCGGATCGAGCACCATCACGAGTCCGCCCACGACCACCGCGGCGGCAGTGAGCGCGATGGGACGAAAGCGCACAGCGCCCGCCTCCAGCACGGCGTCGCGCAGCGTTTGCCCTCGTTCCTCGGCTAGCTGAACGAAGTCGACGAGCAGGATGGAGTTGCGGACGATGATCCCGGCGAGCGCGATCATCCCGATCATCGATGTCGCGGTGAAGAACGCGCCGCTCAGGGCATGCCCCGGGAGAATCCCGATCAACGTCAACGGGATTGGCGCCATGATGACGAGGGGTACCTTGAACGACTGGAACCACCCGACGAGGAGCACGTAGATCAGCATGAGGGCAATCGCGAAGGCAAGACCGAGATCGCGAAAGACCTCGATCGTCACCTGCCATTCGCCATCCCACTTGAGTGCCGTCTCCGTGAGGCTCGATGGCTGCACGGCGTTGTAGCGGGTAATCCGCGCGCCATGCACGCGGATGGCGTCGAGCTTCCGGTTCATCGAGAGAATCGCGTACACGGGGGACTCGATGACTCCGGCGACGTCGCCGGTTACGTAGATCGCCGGTCGCAGGTCCTTGCGTACGCGATCCATCTCGCGAATTGCTGGCAGCACTGAGACGAACCGTGCGAGCGGCTGCGGGCCCGTCGCGGTTGCGACCGGCAGGGCGAGCAGCGCGTCGACGGACGAGCGCTGCTCGAGCGGCAGCCGCGGCAGGATCGTCCGTGCTTCGCGGGCCGTGGGAGAGGGCGCATTCCCCACGGGAGCGCCGGAGAGCGCAAGAAAGAGCGATTGCGTGATCTGCTCCACACTCGCGCCCGCTGCGGCGGCGCGGACGCGGTCCACCCGGAAGACACGTTTGTGCTGCGGCGCATCCACCGTCCAGTCCACGTCGACGACACCAGGCGTCGTCTCGAAGACGTGCTTCACCTGGCGCGCAGCGTCGATCCGCGTCGAGTCATCGGCGGCATACACTTCTGCGACGAGTGTCGACAGGACCGGCGGTCCCGGTGGAATCTCCGCGATCTTCGCCGACGCATCGTAGCGTCGCGCGAGCGAGTCGATGCCCGGACGCACCGCGACGGCGATCGCGTGGCTCTGCCGCGAGCGGTCGCCCTTCCCTACCAGGTTCACCTGCACATCCGCCACGTTCGGCCCCGTGCGAGCGAAATAGTGCCGCACCAGCCCGTTGAAGTTGAATGGCGCTGCAGTCCCCGCGTACACCTCAGTGCTCCTCACCTCGGGCACGCGGCGCAAATAGGTCGCGATCTCCTGGCCGAGTGCATTCGACGATTCGAGCGTCGTTCCTTCGGGAAGATCGAGCACGACCTGGAACTCGCTCTTGTTGTCGAACGGCAGCATTTTCACCTTCACCGCTTTGACGAGCACGAGTCCAGTCGAGAGCAAAAGCATCGCGAGCACGCCACCATAGAAGCCGAGGCGCGCCCCGCGACGATCCATCAGCGGCGCCATGATGCGTGCATAGAGCTGCCCGATGCGCGAGGACTCCTCGGCCTCGTGTGTTTGATCTGGCGGAGTGGATCTCGCCTGCACGTGCCCCTTGAGCAGCCGATATGCGAGATACGGCGTGACGACGAAGGCCACCGCCAGCGACGCGATCATCGCGACGGACGCACCGACGGGGATGGGACGCATGTACGGACCCATCATGCCGGAGACGAACGCCATCGGCAGTATCGCGGCGATCACCGCGAAGGTGGCGAGGATCGTCGGGTTCCCCACCTCATCCACTGCGTCCACCGCCGCCGTCTCCGGGGCGCGATCGGACATCTTGAGGTGCCGATAGATGTTTTCCACCACCACGATCGCGTCATCGACCAGAATTCCGATCGAGAAGATGAGTGCGAACAGCGTGATGCGGTTGAGCGTGTAGCCGAGTGCGTAGTACACGAAGAGAGTCAGTGCTAGCGTGACCGGTACCGCGACGAGCACGACTGCAGCCTCGCGCCATCCGAGGAACAGCCAGATCAGCACCGTCACCGACACCGTCGCGATCAGGAGGTGCAGGATCAGCTCTCGCGCCTTGTCGCCGGCGGTCTCGCCGTAGTCTCGCGTCACATCGAGCCGGACATCGGAAGGGAGGAGTCGACCCTTGGCCGCTGCGACTCTCTCCAGCACGGCACGCGTCACCGCAGTGGCGTTGGCGCCTTTTCGTTTGGACACCGCGATCGTGACGGCGCGTTCAGGAGGGCCTGAGCGGCCCTCGTGTGAGACGTAGCTCGATCGTTCTGCGAAGCCATCCGTCACATCGGCCACATTCTGCAAGGCCACCGGCGCGCCCGCTCGAACTCCCACCACCACGCTCTCCACTTCTGCCGCGGTAGCGAGTGGCGCGCCGACATCGATCTGGTAGACCTGATCGGCCGTGGTGAGCTCGCCCGCTCGCAATCGCGCGTTTGCGCCCTCGAGCGCGGCCACCACTTCGCCCGGAGTGATGCCACTCGCGGCGAGCCGCGCGGGGTCGAGCGTGACGCGGAACGCCTTGGGCTGTCCGCCCACGACGAACGTCGCCGCTACGTCGGGCACCGTGCGAATCTCATCCTCGAGATGGATGGCGATCTGGCGCAGCGCGTTCGCGTCGTACACCGGCGAGTGCAGCGTCAATGCGAGCACCGGCACGTCATCGATGGAGTGGGGCTTCACGAGTGGTGGCATCGCGCCCGGAGGCGCCTCATCACTCGCCGCGGCAAGCTTTGCCTGCACGCGACTCACGCTCCGCTCCTGGTCTTCGCCCACCTTGAAGCGCACCGTGACGATCGCATACCCGTCGCCGGACATCGTGTAGACGTGATCCACGCCGGGAAGCTCGAGCATCCGCTGCTCGATGGGCCGTGCGAGAAGATTCTCGGCCTCCAGGGGCGCAGCGCCGGGGAGCGCGGCGATCACGTCGATCATTGGCACGGAGATCTGCGGCTCCTCCTCTCGCGGTGTCGCGAAAATCGCAAGGAGTCCGACGGCCAGCGACGCGAAGGTGACGAGCGGAGTGAGCTTCGAGCGCAGGCACGATCGCGCGATCCGGCCCGAGAGTCCCATCGTCATTCTCGCTCCGCCACCGCCGGCTCACCCGGCGGTGGCACGACGACCTGATCGCCGGCGCGAAGCCCCGCGCTCACCTCGACCATCGTACCGGCGCGCTGCCCCAGGCGCACCCACCGCGTCTCATCTCCCGCGCGCGTTCGCACGGTAACGCCGGTCAGATCACCCTGTCGCGTCACGGCGCTCGACGGCACGACGACGCCGCTGTGCGTTCCGGCGAGGAGCAGGAGCGAAGCCGTGCTGCCCGGCAGGATAGCTCCACCCGGATTTGCGACGAGCGCATTGATCGTGTACAGATTTCCCGCATTCGACGGAACCACTCCCTCAACGAGCGCACTGACTGCACGGCCCTCGATCCGGCCATCGACTGATTGCCCTCTTCGAACCATGCTCGCCATGTCCGGGGTGGCGCTGACGGAGACGCGAAGCTGATGCCCGTCCTGCACCGAGATCAGCGGCGTGCCGGGAGAGGCGAACGCGCCCGGATCCACGAAGCGCTTGGTGATGGTGCCACCAAACGGCGCGCGCACCACGGCATAGCTGCCCATGGCCTGTATCTCCGCCGCCGCGGCCCGAGCCGCACGCGTTCCCGCCTCCGCGCGCGAGAGTGCCGTCTCCGCCGCATCGAGCTGCGCTCGCGTGGCGGCGCTGTCCGCGTACAAGGCGCGAATGCGCGCTGCCTGCGTCGCGGCCTCTTCTCGCATCGCCTCCGCATCGGCGATCGAGGCCGCCGTCTGCTCCTGTTTGGCGGTGAGGTCGCGCGCATCGATGCGAACGAGCGATTGCCCGGCGGCAACGAGGTCACCCTCCTGTACCAGCACCTCGATCACGGTGCCTGTGAGTTTCGTGCTGAGAGTCGCCTGTCGGATGGGCGCGGCAACACCCGATGCCTCGAACGCCGTCTGAAGACTCGTGTCTCTGACGGTAAAGACGGCACCGGGCATCCGAGGCGCCTCCGCCTGCTTCGCCTCCTTCGCATGCGAGCACGCCGACGCTATGAGAAGCAGGGCGGCGATCGACGGCCTGGAGCTGCCCGAGAAGTAGCTCACGGTGTCCTCGAGACGTTGGGAAGTGCCATTCGCTCGTCAGCCGGCAATGCGGGCGCTGTGTCGGCGAGCGCGCCCGCGTCATCGAGCGCGGTCAGCGCGGCGGGATCGAGTCCGAGCGCGCGAAGCCGGATCGCCGCCGCCGCGATGGTGCTCCACTTGGCCTGGGACAGTGCGAGCGCGGACTGCAGCTCTGTCGCCTGCGCATCGAGCAGCTCGGCCACGGACGCGAGCCCACCCTCGTACTTGCGACCCACGATCCGATGCGCCTCCGCGCTCTGCATCGTGGCGCGCTCTGCGATCGACAGTCGAGTGAGCGCAACATCCAGAGACGTGCGCGACTGCTCGACGTCGAGCCGCGCGTTGGCGCGGGCGGCTTCGTCCTGCGCCTGCGCGGCGGACGCTCGCGCGGCCGATGCCTGTACGTCGCCGAGGTCACTGGCTCCGGAGAAGATGTTCCAGGAGGCCATGATCCCCACGGTCCAGTTGCGGTCCCCCGCGTACGGACGATCGCTCGAGTTCCAATCGTACCGGGCGAAGGAGTTGAGACGGGGCAGATATGTCGAACGGGCGCGGAGCGCATCCGCGCGGGCAGCGTCGACCTGGCGCGAGGCGGCGCGCACGTCCGCGCGCTGCGCTCCCTCGATCGAGCCGGTGTCGCTCGCGACCACCGCGCGAATGCGATCGCCGCTCGGCAGCGCCGCGGGCACCTCCAGCTGCTGAGGCGGGTCGCGTCCGTCGAGTCCAAGCATCACCGCGAGCTGGCGCCGAGCGTTGGCGGCTTCTCCCTTCGCTTCGGCGAGCTGTGCGTCGATGTCGCTCGCGCGCACCGATGCGAGAAGCGCATCGGACTTGGTAACGAGCCCCTGACGCACCATGGATTGCGCCTGGGAGAGGTGTGCGCCCGCCGCACGTGCCGCGGCGCCGAGAGTGCTCACGCGCTCGGACGCGAGAATGGCGCCGTAGTAGGCCTGCACAACATCCACCCTGGTCGAGAATTGCGTCCATTCCTCGCTGGCATGGCCCGCGTCGGCGGCGTGCATCGCGGCACGTCGGCCGATCCACGCATCCGCGTTGAAGAGCGGCTGTTCCACCACGATGCCACTCTGAAAGTTGCCGACCGCGGGCGGATAGTTGAGGCGCTGCGGATCGAAATTGGCCTGGGTGATCGTGCGTTGCCGGAGCGAGGTTCCGAACACGCCGATGGGATCCGTAGTTCGAATGTACCCCGCCTCGAAACGGACGCTCGGCAATATCCCCTTGAGTGGCCCGAGCGCCGCGGCCGCTTGCGCCCGTGCATTCGCGGCTGCGGCGCGGTTTCCGAACGCGGCGTGATCGGCCCGGCCGAGCGCATCGGCCAGCGAGAGCTGCGCGCCTGCATGCACCGGACTGCCGCCTGCGGCAAGCAGCGCGAGCATCGTCAGAACTCGCGTCCGCGTCGCCTGAGGGACAGAAGCCGATCTCATGGTAGTATATGTTTATATAGTTATATAGTTGTTGTCAAGGAGGTGCTTGCCGGGCGCCGATGCGCGATGCCTGCCTCAGAAGCTACGGGCGGCGCGCACGCGCGCTGTCGGGCAACCCGGCGAATCATTGTCGGCACAAACCCTACCCATTGCGCGCCGTCCCACACCGCCGTGGTTGCTCGCAGACCACGCGCGTTTCAACCGTCCCGTGAGCGTTCAGGACGGTCGCGCGGCCCTCGTGGTGGCCGTAACTTCTTTGCCGGTGATCGATCATGTCCCGGCAGGTGACGCACGTATGCCCAAACCAAATCCATACTCGCGTGTTGCACCGGTGAAGGACTCCACCGGGTTCGTGCACGTGCGGGGCGCCCGCGAGCACAATCTCAAGAACATCGATGTCGAGATACCGCGCGATGCGCTCGTCGTGTTCACCGGAGTCTCGGGCTCCGGAAAATCATCACTCGCGTTCGGGACGCTCTTCGCGGAGGCGCAACGGCGGTATCTCGAGTCCGTCGCGCCATATGCGCGGAGGCTTTTCGACCAGATGGGCGTCCCGGAGGTCGACCAGATCGACGGGCTGCCGCCGGCGGTCGCCCTGCAGCAGCATCGCGGCGCCGCGACCACGC
>DATGDQ010000460.1:0-2759 GCA_035310785.1 Gemmatimonadaceae bacterium
ATCACGCGAAAGAGCAGTTCCTCGTACAGCCCCGCGCCGAGCGAGACCATCAACCTGGTGGGCGCGTCGAGCTGCTGCATCGGCGCGAGCGCGAGCATGTGCAGCGTTCCGAGCAGTCGCGCGGTGATCAGGCCGACCACCACACCGAACACCAGGGCGAGCGCGATCGACTCGCCGAGCATCCAGGCGAAGTACGTGGCGCGCAGCGGCTCGCGATTTTTCCGTGCGTCCTTCACAGCGCCCCACACGAACATCCCCACCAGGAGCACGCCGAAGGCGAGCGGTCCCCAGCGACCGAACGCCGCGTAGAACACCGACTTGAGAATGACATCCGCTCCGTTGCGGACCCCATGCGTCTCCCCGAGAGGAAGGATCGCAGCGAGGAGCTCGTAGAACGCGAGCAGCGGCAGCGCGAACGTATAGCTGTATCGTGGCGCTCGGCTCGCTCGCCAATAGGTCTGGAGAGCGGTCGCCGGCACTCAGCTCCCCTTGAGGTAGAGCTTCCCCGGGTCGAGCACCTCGCGCAATAAGCGCAACTCCTCCGTCGTCGGAGGGGCGACCGCGTCCAGCGAGTCGCGTACGCGCAGCTTCCAGCCGACGCGCGACGTGACATCCTCGGTGGCGACGCCCGGATAGAGCGCCGCGAGCTCCATCTCGCCGTCCACTCCGGACGCGCAGAGGACACCGCGATCCGTGATCACCTTCACCGGCCCCGCGCCCGGCATTCCCCACTCGCTGCGCATCCTGCCCTTCGAGCGATTGCCCGGACTCGTGATGTAGTCCACCGCTTCCGGAAATGCGCGCGTGCTGAGCCGGGAGATGATCACCGTGCGCTGCGCATGGATCGCGATCTCCGCCGCGCCGCCGCTCCCCGGAAGGCGCACCTTGGGCTTCGCGTACCCGCCGACGACGGTCGTATTGATGTTGCCGTACTTGTCGATCTGTGCGCCGCCCAGGAACCCCACCTCGATGCGGCCGCCCTGGAGGAAGAGTTGGAAGATATCGGCCATGCCCGTCACCATGAGCGACCCGGTCACCAGCGATGGATCGCCGATCGAAACGGGCAGCCGCTCCGGAAGCGCACCGACGGCGCCCGACTCGTAGATCAGCACCAGCCGCGGTGCGTGCGTCGCACGCGCGAGGTTGCACGCCAGATTCGGCAGCCCGATGCCCACGAACACGATCTCGCCGTCGCGCAGCTCACGAGCCGCCACGCACGCCATCATCTCTTCGGCCGAGTAGCTCACGTCAGTAGCCGTAGTTCACTCCAGCGCAGAACATGTCGCGCGCGGCGAGACGTTGCGTGAGCCCTTCGTGGAGCGCGAGATATTCGGCGCGATCCTTCACGCCCATGACGTACTTGTCGAGATAGCTCGCGAGATTCGCGGGATCGCGCGAGATGCTCTCCCACGAGACGTAGAACTCGTTGTCGCGATCGTAGTGGCCCTGCGCGTACGAAGGATGCGCCCCCCACGGCTCGACCACCACCGCATCCACGATCATCCCTGGAATGAGCGTGCGATTCGGATCAGCGCGCACCACGCTCGTGTCCACCAGCTCCTCCACGACGACGATTACGTGCCGAGACGCGAACGCCGCCTCCTTCTGCACGCCGAGCAGACCCCAGATCTGCGCATTTCCTTCCGCGTCCGCGCGCTGCGCATGCACGATCGTCACATCCGGATTGAGCGCCGGCACCGTGGCGAGCCGTTCACCGGTGTACGGACACGTCACCTGCGCGATCAGCGGATTCGAGACGGGTATGTCGGTGCCCTGGTAATCGCGCAGTGGCCAGAAGGGAAGACGCGCCGCGCCGGCACTGAAGCGCGCGACCATGCCGAAGTGCGAGTACTCCTCGATCTCGAGCGGTGGCGTGCCCTGCTCCACCGCTCGCCTGAATGCATGGAGCGATCCCACGCCGGGATTCCCGGCCCACGAAAAGACCAGCTTGCGGGCGCACCCCGCGGCGATCAGCTGGTCGATGATGAGATCGGGCGTCAAGCGGCAGAGCACGAGATCGCGGCGCTTCTGCCGGATGATCTCGTGCCCCGCCGCGAAACAGATCAGATGCGTGAAGCCCTCGATGACGACGGTGTCGCCGTCGTGCACGAAACGCGCGATCGCGTCGCGCATCGACACGACCTTGGACGCCTGGGGCGCCCGGGCCGCCGCTTCGCTCACGTCAGCGAGGTCAGCGCGCGATCGATGATCGCTACCGCGATGTCGATGTCCTGATCGTCGATCACGAGCGGAGGCGCCAGGCGCAGCGTGCTCTTGCCGCACGTGAGCAGCAGCAGCCCCTCTTCGAACGCCTTGTCGATGAGCGCGCGCGCAAGCTCCGGTGCCGGCTCGCGCGTGGCGCGATCCTTCACGAACTCGACTCCGATCATCAGTCCCATTCCACGCACGTCGCCGATCGACGGATGCTTCTTCTGGAGATCTCGCATACCGCCTATCAGTCTCTCGCCGAGCGCGGGCACCTGTGGCAGCAGCTCCTGCTCGACCACGTCGAGCGTCGCCAGCGCCGCCGCGCACGAGACCGGGTTGCCGCCGAAGGTGCCGCCGATCCCGCCGGGCGGCGGCGCATCCATGATGTCCGCGCGGCCGGTGACGGCGGCGATGGGAAGCCCCGCGCCGAGGCCCTTCGCGAGCGTGATCAGATCGGGGACGACGCCGTACTGCTCGCAGGCGAAGAGCGTCCCCGTGCGCCCGAAGCCGGTCTGGATCTCGTCGATCACCAGCACGATCCCGTGCTCGTC
>DATGDQ010000461.1:0-5086 GCA_035310785.1 Gemmatimonadaceae bacterium
CTCGACGAATATCGCAAGCACATCGAAAAGGACGCCGCGCTCGAGCGTCGCTTTCAGCCCGTCTACGTCGGCGAGCCGTCGGTACCCGACACCATCGCGATCCTGCGCGGACTGAAGGAACGCTACGAGGTGCACCACGGCGTGCGCATCACCGACAACGCGATCGTCGCGGCGGCGACGCTCTCCAATCGTTACATCGGAGATCGCTTCCTTCCCGACAAGGCCATCGACCTCATCGACGAGGCGGCGTCCCGTCTGCGCATCGAGATCGATTCGCTGCCGCAAGAGATCGACGAGGTGGAGCGCCGGATCATGCAGCTCGAGATCGAGCGGCAGGCGCTGAAGAAGGAGAAGGACGCATCGTCGCGTGAGCGACTCGCCGCCCTCGAGCGTGATCTCGCGGAGCTGAAGGAGAAGTCGGGCGCGATGAAGGCGCAGTGGCAGGGCGAGAAAGAGTCGCTCGGCAAGGTGAGCGCGCTCAAGGCACAGATCGATCACGCTCGCACGGAGGCGGAGCAGGCGCAGCGCTCCGGCGATCTCGGGCGCGCGGCGGAGTTGACGTACGGACAGATTCCGCAGCTGGAGACGCAGTTGCGCGAGTCCGAAGCAGCGCTCAAGAACAACGAGACGAGTGGCCCGCGCTTTCTGAAGGAGGAAGTGGACGCCGAGGACATCGCGGATGTCGTTTCGCGCTGGACGGGAATTCCGCTGTCTCGCATGATGGAGACGGAGCGTGAGCGACTCACGAAGCTCGAAGAGGAGCTCGCGCATCGCGTGGTCGGTCAGCGCGAGGCGGTGAAGGCCGTGTCCGATGCGGTGCGTCGGTCGCGCGCAGGGCTCCAGGATCCCAATCGTCCCATCGGCTCCTTCATCTTCCTTGGACCGACGGGTGTCGGGAAAACGGAAACGGCGCGCGCGCTCGCAGACTTCCTCTTCGACTCCGAGCAGGCCCTCGTGCGCATCGACATGTCCGAGTACATGGAGAAGCACGCCGTCGCTCGGCTCATCGGTGCGCCCCCCGGATACGTCGGCTACGAGGAGGGCGGACAGCTCACCGAGGCGATTCGCCGCCGTCCCTATTCCGTCGTGCTCTTCGACGAGATCGAGAAGGCGCATCCCGATGTGTTCAACATCCTCCTGCAGATCCTCGATGACGGGCGGCTCACCGATTCACAGGGACGCACGGTGGACTTCAGGAACACCGTGATCATCATGACGTCGAACATCGGGAGCCAGTTCATTCTCGACCGTGGCACCGCGGATTGGGCCGAGGTGGAGACGCACGTCATGGCCGAGCTGCGGCGCAACTTCAAGCCGGAGTTCCTGAATCGCGTGGACGACATCATCATCTTCCACCCGCTTGCGATGGATCAGATCGAGCACATCGTCGACCTCCAGCTGGAGCGGTTGAAGAAGCTCCTGTCGGACCGGAAGCTCACGCTCGAGCTCACGCCCGAGGCGAAGCGCGTGCTCGCGGAGGAAGGGTTCGATCCCGCGTTCGGGGCTCGTCCGCTCAAGCGCGCGATTCAGCGGTATCTGCAGAATCCGCTCGCGATGGCGGTGCTCGAGGGTCGCTTCAAGGACGGCGATCACGTACTGGTGACGCGTCAGGGCGACGGCACGCTGGGCTTCGAGATCGTTGGTCACGATGCCGAGGCTGACGAGGGCCCGCGCGAGCCTGCGGCCGCGGGAGCGCGCGGAGCGGGCGCAGGAGCCGCGCGCTGATCGGGCGCGGGCTCGGCGACGATGAGCGCTGGATTCGCGAAGCGCTCGTCGTCGCTCGCGAGAGCGGGGAAGCGGGTGAGGTGCCCGTGGGCGCCGTCGTCGTGCGCGACGATGTCGTGATCGCGCGCGCGGGCAACCGCACCGTGCGCGATCAGGATCCGACGGCGCACGCCGAGGTGCTGGCGCTCCGCGCGGCCGCGTCGGCCGTGGGCACTTGGCGGCTCATCGACTGTGTGCTCTACGTGACGCTCGAGCCGTGCGCGATGTGCGCGGGCGCGAGCGTGCTCGCGCGCGTGAAGGGGGTGGTGTTCGGCGCGTGGGACGACAAGGCGGGAATGGCTGGCTCAGTGGAGGATCTGTTGCGCCATCCGGCGCTCAATCATCGCCCGGAGGTGCGCGGCGGTGTGTGTGCCGAAGCGTGCGGCGCGATGCTGCGCGAGCTGTTCGCGACGCGGCGTGTGGCGCGAGAGCGATCGCAGAGCTAGCGAGGCGATGGCGATGCGCGTCGAATGCAGCGACGCGAATGCGTTGACTCGCTCAGAGTAGCCCCATAACTTTTCGGCTGCCTGGACAGGTGGCCGAGTGGCTGAAGGCACCGGTCTCGAAAACCGGAGTACCGGCAACGGTATCGTGAGTTCGAATCTCACCCTGTCCGTGACGACGCGGCGCTCGGCTTCCGTGGGTTCTCGACGACCTGCGAGCGGCCGAGCGCCGAACTGTGTGTGGAAGTGCGAACGACAAGGGACGGGTGGCCGAGTGGTTTAAGGCGCACGCCTGGAAAGTGTGTGTACGTTAAAAGCGTACCGTGGGTTCGAATCCCACCCCGTCCGTTTGAAGTGCTTATCAGTCATCAACTTCGGGAAAGGCGCGCGAGGGCTCTGGCTCAAGCGCGTTTTTCATTGAGTGTATTCGCTGAGTGTACTCCGTCCATTTCAGCGTCCTGCGCGGACTCGCCGCGACTGCTAAGCGACTGCCGCAAACGTCCATATCTGCCTTCATGTAGCAGCGCACCACGACCTCCGACGACTTCCAACCACTGAGATCGCACACGTCGCGAAGCGGGGCGTTTCGCAGGTCACTGGCGAATTGGCGCCGCAGCGAGTGCCACCCCCATCGCTCGTCATGCTTGGAGCCCTGCAAGCGACTCGGCGCGACGCCACCACTTCGTGAACGTGTGACGAGAGCGAGCGACATGCGTTCACGACGGCGTCGATCGACGCCTGGGCCATAGTGAGTTCGCCCGAGATCCAACTGCCAACTGCCGAGTAGCGCCACGTCGGGACAGTGCGTCTCCACCCGCGTCGGGCCTTGTTGCTGAGCAAGGAGGGCCAGAAAAACGCCAGCAAGAGGGCAAGGCGTCACGGATCGACTAGGGCAAGCGGTCGGTTCATGATGGCGGCGCGTCTACTCCTATTTTGCGGAGGGCCAGCGTGAGACTTCGGTTTATTGACGATCAGCAAGTTCGACAACAGCACCTTGACCGATCGGTTTCGACAGTCGTGTCACACACCAGCCTCTCGGAAAATGCCTCGATCGTCGCGCGCGCGATGTGCCGCGAAGTCGAGGGCCTGAGTGAGGTCGCGAATTAGATCATCCGGATCCTCTATCCCCACCGAATACCGAATCAGCGTTTCTGGAATCCCCATCGCCTCCCGCTCGGCGCGCGTGCACTCGACATGACTCGTCGTCGCCGGCGGGCCAGCCACCGTTTCCACGGTGCCGAGATTCGCCGCCAGGTGCGCCAGACGCAGCCGGGGGAGAAATGCTTTCACGGTCTCGAAGTCGCCCTGGAGAGTGAAGCTGAGCACTCCCCCGAAACCGCGCATCTGCCGGGCTGCCGTGGCATGACCCTCGTTGGACTCGAGCCCCGGGTAGTAGACGTCGCGCACGAACGAATGACCCTCGAGAAAGCGCGCGATCTTGAGCGCACTCTCATTCTGCTGACGCACGCGCAGGTGCAGCGTCTTCATCCCGCGCAGCAACAGGTAGGCGGCCGCGGGATCGAGCGTCGCGCCCGTGATCTCTCGATAATGATAGATCCGTTCCACCAGGCCGCCTGATCCACAAACGACGCCACCGAGCGCGTCGGCGTGGCCGCCGAGAAACTTCGTGGCACTGTGCAGCACCAGATCCGCTCCGAGTGCCAGCGGATTGGTGTTCATCGGCGTCGCGAAGGTGTTGTCCACGACGACGGTCGCGCCGACGCGCTTCGCGGCCGCCGACAGGCGCGACAGATCGAGCACCTTGAGTGTGGGATTGGTTGGCGTCTCGAGATACAGGAGATCGCACCCAGCTCGCGTTGCCGCCTCGATCGCGTCGTGATCCGCGGTGTCCACGAGTGTGACGTGCACGTTCCAGCGCGGGAGAAAATTGATGAAGAGCTGATTCGTCCCGCCGTACGTGTCCTTGACCGAGACCACTCGGCTCCCGGGCGCAAGCAGCGCGAAGAGGGTATTGCTGATGGCCGCCATTCCCGTAGCGAAGCTCGTTGCCGCTTCGGCGCCCTCGAGCTGGCGTACTTTGTCCTCGAAGACGGCGACGGTCGGGTTGGTGTTGCGCCCATAGATGTGGCCGGCCTTACGCTGCATCGCGACGTCGAGCCATTCGTCCACGTCGGCGTAGCCAAAGGAGACGCTGTTCACCAGCGGAAGCTGGGTCGCGCGCTGCCAGAAATTCTTCTCCAGCTCGCCGGCCCAGACGGCCTGCGAGTCGGGAGAGAGCTTGTCGTTGTGCTGCTGGTCCATGGCGCCTTTTATCCAGATGTCGTGTGTGACAACAAGAACATTTGCCTAGGGTGCGCGCAAGCGCGCGGAAACACCCATCATTGGCCAGCCGGACTCCAACATGCGGGGCAGGGAAGTCCGGTGCGATCGCGCGCGCCGTGAGTGAAAGACGGCAAAATGCCGGACGTCCGATTGTCTCATGAACGCCAGGAAAGTGTGTGTACGTTAAAAGCGTACCGTGGGTTCGAATCCCACCCCGTCCGTAATGGCTGCTCGCGACATCGCCACATCGATGCAATCGCCGCACGCGAGAGATGCGTTGCTGAATGCGCGCATCGTGCAGTCCGCATCAGTTCGCGCGCTCCGGGCCCGCCAACACCGGACGCGAATCTTCCCGAATTATCGATCGCGAGACGTGACTCGCCGTCTCGGAATTCGTCTCTCTCGGTACGCGCAGACCGCACGGCTGGTTCGCTGACCGTCGGTCCCACGGCCCTCTTCTGATCCGCGACAACGCCACGAGGCTTCCGCGCTCGCGCGAGCGCTAGGCCGCTTGGGGTTGGGCGCGCGGAACCGACGAGGGCCTTCTCATGTCCACACCCATCGCCCTCCGCTCGCTACAAAGTTGCAAATCCAGA
>DATGDQ010000462.1:0-3251 GCA_035310785.1 Gemmatimonadaceae bacterium
GCAATCGCTCCGATGATCCGCCCGTGCACGTCCGACACGGCGTCGGTGAAGCGCGGCAGCGCATCGAGCGGGAGCGAATCCGCCACGAAGTCGACCTTGAGTGGACGGTCCAGCACTCGCGGTGTCGTCGCGCCCGCGAGCGCCAGATTGATCGGCGCATCGACATCGATGTGCGCGAGGGGCTGTCCGCCATTGCGCAGCATTTCTGCGTGGGACACGAGCTTCTCGTTCGCGTACTGGAATCCGTTGCGAAAATCGGGAAGCGGAGCGCCGCGATAGGAAGCGTTCATGAGACTCAACCCGCCACGAATTTCCGGCGAGCGCTGCGTTCCGGTGAGCCTTCCCCGGAAATCCAGAGTCCCCGCTGCCGTGAGATCGCTCTCCGCCAGACCGACGAGATTCGCGAGCTGCAACCCTCGGACATCGACGTCGAGGTCCATCGGGCCAGTCACGGGCATCGCGCCGTTCACATAGATCCGTCCGATGGAGCGGTCGCGAAGGTCGAGATTGTGCACACGGATGCCCTGCTTTCCCCACTGCACGAACCCGGGTGCCGAGGCTACCCAGAGCGCGCTGTCGAGCTGCAACGACAACGCGCGCCATTTCACCTGGCTGCTGTCGAGGCTGAGCAGGAACTCCGCGCCGGCGCGATACACGTAGCCGGAATCCTGGTACACCGCGAGCTCCAACGTTCCCGATGGTTTGAGATACGTCGCTTGAATCGTCGCCGAGTCGAGCGCGAATCCGCTTGCGGACAGGGAGTCGAACGAGCCGCCCACGATGTATTTCATTCGCGGTGTGCCGCCATTCGTCACCGCGTACTCCACACGCGCGCGATTCAATCCACTGCCGCGCGCGATGATGCGCTCGGCGGACAACCGTCCGCGCACGTTGAAGTCGCTGATCGTGCCGCGCACAATGCCCGCCGTGCGCACCGCGCCGTCCACCGAGTCGCGACGCAGCGCACGCAGCGAATCGAGCTTGATCGGCGGCTGCGGGCGTCCCGTCGCCTGAAACGCAACCTCGTTCCGAGCCGCCTGACGCGCGGAGTCGGCACGCGCGCGCGCGAGCCTGGCCGCGAGAACGGCCGGGCGCACCGGCACGACCCCGCTATCCGGGCTCGCCAGGAAGCGGCGGAGCGCGGCGAGCGTGTCGACCGACACGATGTAGCGCAGCTCGCCCGTTCGTCCCGGAGCAGTGCCAATCCTGCCGTCCACGAAGAGTTGTGCGAACGGCGTGTGAATCGAGACGGAATCCATCGTCGCGATCCCGCCATGCACCGCCACGCGAATGTTCGCCGAGTCCACCGCCAGGCTGTCCACGGCAGAGTGCTGCACGTTGGCGGAGAATGCGGCCTCCATCGTTTTCGGATCGAGGCCGCGCCCCTTCGCCATCGCAGTGGCGGTGAGCGATGTCACCGGACCGCGCGACGCGACGCTGCGCAGGTTGAACAACCTGAGGCGCGTATCGAGATCGTAGCCCTTCTCGGCGCTCTCCAGATCGAGCATGCCGGTGGTCGCGAGCTCGCCTCCATCGGGCAGATGCATGTCGGCAGTGAGATCGAGCGCGTGCATCGAGCCCCCGACGTGTACCGTGCCGCTCGCGGTGCCCTGCAGGCCCAGCGCGGGCGCGAACTTGCCGGCCGTGATCAGGGAGATCGGATCGAAGCGCAGGTCGGCAGTGATCCCGCGCTTCCCCTCGTCCACGGCCTCACCGTTCGCCACCATGCGCGTGAGTTGGCCGCCCTCGTGGTGCGCGAGGTCCGCGCTCGCCGTCATGCGGCCCAGAAGCGACCCATCGAGCGTCACCGTTCCCGTCAGCACTCCACCCACGGGCAGCGAGGGGCTGAACACGCGCGCCAGGCCCATCTGCAGCGGGGTGATCGTGAGGCGCAGATGCTTCGCGCTGAATCCCTGGCGTCCCGAGCCCGCGACCCCGACCACGAGCACCCGGCTCGTTCCCGACCTCCGATCGGAGAAGGCGACATCGGCATCGACGCGCATCGCCGCGGACGTGCCCGCGAGCGTCGCGCGACCCGTGAGCGATCCTCGGCGCGGCACCTTCACCGTCGGCACCAGTTGCTCGATGGTTCGCGTATCGATCGAGTTGAAGGCGAGCTGCGTGTCGTGCAGGCGAGTCTCCCCGGCCCGCTTCCCCATCTGGAGACCGAGCTGCCCACGAAGCGTTCCGCCCTGGACGGTGAGGTCGATGTTTCGAACGGTGTAGTCGCTCGCGCCCTCGGTGCGCATCGCGGCGGTGAGATCCAACGACCCGCCGCCGCTCGCCGGCAGGTACGGATACGCGAAACGAAGATCGGCGAGCGCGAGTGGCGCCGCACGGAATCTCGCGTCGAGATCTCCGGATGTCAGCATGTATGTGCCATCACCGCGCAGCTGCGTATTCGGGAGCGCGGCCGAAAGTCCACGGAACCAGAGCGAGTCGGTCACCATGTAGATCGTGCCGCGCAGGTCGCGCACTTCCGCATCCGGCGGATTGAACAACGCGGCGTTCATCGCCAGCGACCCGACCTGAAAGATGCGCGTCGTGCTGTCCGGATCGGCGAGGCGGACGCGCGGCAACGACGCCTGCAGGTCGCTCATCTCGATCACGCTCTGATAGCCGCCGGGCACCTCGATCACGTGCTGTCGAGTCTTTCCCGCGAGCGTCACGCGCACGATGCTGTCGCGCACCGCCGCCGGCAGGGTGTCGCCCGGCGTCCACGGCATGCGCACGAGAAGGTGGCCATCCGACATGCGCACGTTGCGGAGCGTGATCCACGAGCCGAAGCCGCGCGTCGTATCCTTCTTCGTCGTGTCGGCGGTTGCGAACAGCTTCGAGAAATTCCAGTCGCCGCCGGGCTTCTTGTCGAGCACCACCGACGGTTTCGTCACGCCGAGCGCCTCGATCATGATGTGCTTGGAAAGGAACGTGCCGATCGAGTACCGCGCCTGAACGAGCGGTGACGAGAAGAACGGAGCTCCCGCGCTGTCGGTGATCGAGAGATCGTGGAGCGTGATGCCGCGCAGGAGATTCCCATCGATGCGACCGATGCGCGTGACGCCGTGGATGCTCTTGCTCATGGCGCTCACGGCGATTCGCCGTACGCGCTCGCGTCCGAAATCGGTGTTCGTGAGGCCGAGAACCGCGCCGATGATCAGAAGTGCGAGAACGGCGATCGTGATCCCGGCGATCTTGATGATCTTCCACATCAGAAGGCCTGCCCGATCGAGAGGTGAAGCGCGAGCCGGTTC
>DATGDQ010000463.1:0-2260 GCA_035310785.1 Gemmatimonadaceae bacterium
TGATCACACACGAAGCATTGCCCAGTCCCTCGGTGCGCGACGCATACATTCGTGGCTGGAGACGTTGTCTCGAAGGAATGCATTGCGTCGTTGAACGCGCGGCCAACCGAAGGAGCTCACGATGACCCACGACGGAAACAACCTTCTTTTTTCATCTCCCACTCGGAGACAGATGCTCAGAACCGGCGCAATGGCGGTGGGCCTGCTCGCGACGAGATCGCTCGACACCTTCGCTGCCTCAGACGATGAGATCACGCATTCGAGTGCCGCAATCCATCACCGGCTCACGTTCGCGGCATCTCCACACCGAGTGTACGCCGCACTCACCGATGCGGCTCAGTTTCACAAGGTGACCATGTTGAGCGAGGTAATGCGAGGTGGCCTGCCTGCAGGGGCTGCGCCGACGGCCATCAGTCCGGCTGCCGGCGGACGTTTCACGCTGTTCGGAGGAGTCATTACGGGACGGCACATCGAGCTCGTTCCCGACACTCGCCTCGTTCAGGCGTGGCGCGCCTCCGACTGGAAGCCCGGCGTGTTCTCCTTGGTGAGGTTCGAGCTGGCCAGTCTGGGAAGCGGCACGACGATGAAGTTCGAGCACACAGGTTTCCCCGACGCCGATGCGACTCATCTGAATGCCGGCTGGAAGGCGAACTATTGGGAGCCGCTTGCCAAATTCCTTTCGCGGGACGGGTGATCGTAGCTACGAAGTGGCGTTCCGCGGAGAACTCAGCAACGCTTTCATCAGAACTTCCACTCGCGAATCAGAAACGCCCCGAAGGCTGCCTCTGATCGAATGGGCACATCGCTCGAGAGCGTGGGCTGGTTGACGATGTAGCGCGAGTCCACGCTCACCTCGATGCGATATCCCTTGGACAGCCGCCGCTGCACTACGAATCCCGGTGTCGTGCCTTGTCCACGGATTTGCGTCGCGATGTACGTCTGCCGGTCGACGTACTTTCCCGCCTCGACCTGCGTTCCCGCCAGGATCGTTCGCACCCCGCTGATCGTCACACCCTGATCGGGTACGTCGGCGGGCGTAATGGTGAAGACATCGGCACCCAGCGAGCGTGCCGCCGTCGCCGCGAATTGCCGCGTCAACACTCCCAGCGCGGTAGCCGTGAGCTGGCGCGTCGCCAGAGCAGCCGCACTCCCCACCAGCCCGCCACTGGCCGAGCCGGCGCCCGAGTTCGAGCTGCCGCCTGCGGACCCGACCAGCGAGGTGGATGACTGGCCGAAGGCGAGGTAGCTCAACAGGTCCGATTGCGAGAGTGGCGGCTGCGCATCGCTCGTCAGCACGATCACCGGCTTCCGCACCGTGCCGTTGATCGCGATGTTGATGTTCAGCGCCGGGCGCCCTGCCGGCTGAATCGTGTATTGCGCACCGAGCTGCAGCAACGGGTTGATGTCCGGAGTGCCGGTGAAGATCGCGGTCCCATGCGAGAGCACGAATCGTCGGCCGAGGAACTGGTACTCGCCACGCTCTGTATTCACGACGCCATCGAGCGAGATGCCCGCCTCACCCGCGCCCTTCACGATGGTGAGCGGCCCCTGGGTGTAGAACTCGACGTTCGCGTCCGGCGAACGCGCCCACGTGTCGCGCGCGACGCTCAGCCTCACGTTCATCTTCATGTTCTTCATCATGGGCGATGCCGTGGTCACGACCTTCTTCATCGCCACATCGGATGTATCCACCACTCCGAGCACCGCAGGGTCATCGGTGCTCACCTGTCGCGGGCCGGTCCCGTTCGGAATGTAGACGGTGCCATGTACGATGCGCGCCCTGCCCGTCACGGAGACGCCATCCAGTGGGCCATCGACCGCTATGTTGGCGTTGGCGTGGAGAACACCCGTCTCGTTGTTGAGCACCTCCGCATCGGTCGCGTCGAACTTGAGAGCGAACGTGGGGTTCGTCGCATCCGCGATCCCAATCTTGCCCTTGATATCGAGCACGCCCTCACCGGACCTGGCTCCTATCGTGTCGATGACGATTTCCCTTCCGTTCATGTGAATGAGCCCGCCCATGTCCCGCGCCGTCACTCCCAGCGCCGCGAGCTTGAACGTCGCGAAGTCGAGCCCCAGCTGCCCGAGTACCACCGGCTTCGTCCCGGTGCCGCGTGCTGCAATCGCTCCGATGATCCGCCCGTGCACGTCCGACACGGCGTCGGTGAAGCGCGGCAGCGCATCGAGCGGGAGCGAATCCGCCACGAAGTCGACCTTGAGTGGACGGTCCAGCACTCGCGGTGTCGTCGCGCCCGCGAGC
>DATGDQ010000464.1:0-6476 GCA_035310785.1 Gemmatimonadaceae bacterium
AGACCACCTGATTGGGCGATCGCAGGTAGAAGTACCGGCCGAATGGCTCGATGAATGGGCCATTCGGCCGTTTCATGTGTACATTACCCGGAATGTCTCGACTTTTTTTCCTGCCACTCGCGCTTAGCCTCGCGAGTGTGACCGCGCGTGCACAGGGGGCAACCTCCGCATGCGTTCATCCAGATTCGGTGGCGGTGCGCGGCAACAAGCGCGTGACGACCGAGAAAATTCGCGCGGACGCCGGACTCACTCCCGGCGACTCGCTGAACTATCGCGTGCTCCAGCGAACTCTTCGCAACCTCTTCGCGACGGGCGCGTTCGACGATGTCCAGGCCAGCTGCGACGCGTCGGGCGGGCACGCGATTCTGACGCTCTCGGTCGTGGAGCGCCCGCTGCTCAAGGGGTTCACGATCAAGGGCGCCAACGTGATCTCCGAGGGAACGCTTCGCGGCAAGGTCGAGCTCGTGATGAATCGCGCGCTCGATCCCGCCGCCGTGCGCGGGACGGTGCAGCGCATGGACTCGATGTATCAGGCGAAAGGCTACTATCTCGCCAAGATCGATCCGGTCGTGGATACGACGGGAGGCGATGCGCACGTCACGTTCAACATCAACGAAGGGCGGCATCTCGCGATCTCCGGGGTGGACATCAAGGGAAACAAGGAGCTCAAGGACGATCAGATCGTTGGTGCGATGAAGGTGAAGCCGGAGGCGTTCTGGTTCTGGCGCAAGGGTGAGTTCGACGACGAGAAGTTCCAGGGTGATCTGAGCGAGCGAATTCCCAAGCTCTACGAGCAGCACGGTCTGATCGACGCGCAGATCGTGAAGGACACGCTCCTCGTGGATCACTCGAATGGGAAGGGGATGCTGCAGGTCACGGTCGACGAGGGGAAGCGCTACAAGGTCGGCACGATGGAGATCGTGGGGAATCACCATTTCACGACCGATGAGCTGATGCGCTACTTCCCGTTCCAGGCTCGCGTTCCCACGATCACGCAGCGCGTGAAGGGCGTGTTCGGCCACAAGGACCGCGACGTCGGCTCCTTCGACCAGAGCGCGTGGGACGAGGCGACCACCAGCGTTCGCAATGCGTACAGCAACGAGGGCTACATCTACGCGCAGGTGCGGCCGGTGGTCGAACGCTCGACGCGTGACTCCACCGCGGTGGTGAACCTCCGCTGGGAGATCGATGAGAAGACGCCGGCCACGGTGAACAGAATCGACATCCTGGGCAACGACTACACGAGCGAGGCCTGCATCCGCGAACAGCTCGTGATTCTCCCGGGCGACGTCTTCAATCAGGATCGCCTCATCCGCAGCTACCAGAACATTCAGAATCTGAACTTCTTCGAGTCGCCGCTTCCGCCGCCCGATACGAGACCGGCGAATGATCAGGGCGATGTCGACATCATTTTCCGCATGAAGGAGAAGCGCACCGGAAGCATCAATTTCGGCGCGTCGGTGGGACAGGGCACGGGCGTGGGCGGATTCATTGGTCTCACGCAGCCCAACCTGTTCGGCGCCTGCAAGAGCGCCTCCCTGCAGTGGCAGTTCGGACAGTTCATCAACGACTTTCAGTTGAGCTACACCGATCCGTCGGTGAAGCAGTCGCGCATTTCGGCCACGGTCACGGCGTACCACACGCAGTCCCGCTACACGATCGCCGACCTCGGGCAGAGCACCAGCTCGGGCGGGTCGCTGCAGTTCGGATTCCCGGTCCGGGGATCGCCGTTTACCCGGTTCTTCGTGTCCTACGGGGGCGAAGCCGTGAAATTCAGCGGCGGGCTCGCGTCGCGCGACACCACGATCAATCAGGGGTATAACTTTCGGTCGACGCTGGGGTTCACCCTGACGCACGACAACCGGATCGACCTGCCGTTCGCATCCGCGGGATCGGAGCGCTCGATCACGGCACAGTTCAACGGTGGACCGCTGGGCGGCACGGCGAGCTTCCAGCGCTATACGACGGAGCTTCGCAACTACACGACGCTCGGCACGCTCGGCGGCGACGCGCCGGGCTCGCAGCCGATGAAGCTGATCCTCGGGCTTACGGCGAGAGCCGGAATGGTGTTCGGAAACGACGGACCGTTCTTCTTTTCACAGAGCTTCTCGCTCGGCGGCACGCAGTACGGCGAACAGCTGCGCGGTTATCAGGAATTCTCGATCACGCCGCAGGGGTACGTCGGCAACACGAACAGCAATGCGACGCGATCGTCGTTCGGCAACGCGTTCTTCACCTCGACTGTGGAGCTCGGGCTGCGGTTCAATCAGATGCTGTACACGGACCTGTTCTACGATGCGGGCAACATCTGGAACAAGCCAAGCGAGTTCGATCCGACGCGCTTGTTCCGGGGCGTCGGCATCGGTGTGGCGATCGTGACGCCACTGGGCCCATTGGGGCTCGACTACGCCTATGGCCTCGACCGTATCGACCAGACCGGCCGCAAGAAACCGGCGTGGCAGTTACACTTCAAACTCGGGCAACTCTTCTAATCGGAGCATTTATGCGTTCCTTCACACGCGTCGCCGCCACAGTCGCGGCGCTCACAATATCGATGGCGGGCATCCTCGCCGCGCAGGCTGGCGGTCCGAAGATCGTATACGTCAATTCCCAGAAGATCATTGCGCAGGCTCCTGGCCGCGCGGATGCGGAAGCGCAATTCCAGAAGGAAATGGACCAGTACAAGGCCCAGGTCCAGAAGATGGGCGACTCGCTGCAGACGATGGTGGCCGACTATCAGAAGGCGGAGCCGACGCTCTCGCAGTCCGTGAAGGCAACGCGCACGAAGGATCTGCGGGATCGCCAACAGGCCTACCAGCAGCACGTACAGCAGCTCGAGCAGACGGCGCAGCAGCGCGAGGCGGAGCTCGTTCGTCCGATCATGGAGCAGATCAACAAGATCATCGAGCAGGTTCGCACCGAGAATGGCTATGCCTTCATTCTCGACGCTGGCAGCCAGGCGGGCGTGGTCGTTGCCGCGGACTCGTCGCTGGACATCACAGATCAGGTGATCAAGCGGTTGCAGGCGGCGGGGCCGGTTGCGATGAAGGCAGCACCGATGCAGCCGCCGTCCGCGACACCCAAGCCCACGGGTGCCACTACCCAGAAGCCGACCGGTGTTTCGCGTCCCAAGACGACCCCCTGACCGCCATTGATCATTCGGCACGGGACTTCAACAGCCTCGGTGGTGTGAGCGAGTCGGCTCTCTCCGCCGAGGCTGTTGCCCATCTCGTCAAAGGCACGCTCACGGGCGATTCGTCCGTTCGCGTGACGCGCGTGGCGGCGCTCGATCGCGCGACATCGCAGGAGCTGAGCTTCTTCGCCAATCCGCGCTACGCGAGAGAGTTCGAATCATCGGGTGCCGGGATCGTGCTGGTGACACCGGAGCTCGCGAAGCACGAGGGGAAGCCTGCGACTCGGATCGTGGTCGAGAAGCCGCAGGAGGCCATGCTGCTCGTGCTTCCCGCGCTGTATCCGGATCCACCGCGCGCGGTCGGCATCGCACCCACGGCCGTGATCGGACGGGGGGCGAAGCTGGGTCGCGACGTCTCGATCGGTGCACACAGCGTGATCGGCGAGAACGCTGTGCTCGCAGATCGCGTCGTGATCGGTCCATTGTGCGACGTCGGCCGTGGCGTGATGATCGGAGAGGATTCGCATCTGGTGAGCAGTGTCACGTTGTATCCCGGCACGGTGCTCGGCGCGCGCGTGCGGTTGCACGCAGGAGTGCGCGCCGGCAGCGATGGATTCGGATATGTGCCCTCCGCGGGCGGCGTTCGGAAGATCCCGCACGTGGGACGATGCATCATCGAGAACGACGTCGAGGTGGGCGCCAATTCGACGATCGATCGCGGCAGCATCGCGGACACGGTGATCGGCGCGGGGACGAAGCTGGACAATCTCGTGATGATCGCGCACAACGTGCAGCTGGGGCGCATGTGCCTCGTTGCGGCGCAATCGGGCATCGCCGGCTCGACGAGACTGGGCGACGGGTGCATGATTGGTGGACAGGTTGGCATCACCGGACATCTCGAGATCGGGAACAACGTGAAGCTGGGTGCGGGATCGGGTGTCATGGACGACATCGCTGATGGCGAGATGTGGAGTGGCGCACCGGCTCGCCCGCAACGCGAGTGGCTGAAAGCGACGTCGGCGTTCTACAAGCTCGCCGATCGGTTGCGCGAGATCGAGCGGCAGCTGCGCGAGCGCGAGTCGTGACGGCGCGCCGGCAGTCGATCGGCGGCCAGGTCTCGCTGCGCGGCATCGGGCTGCATCTCGGCCAGCAGTGCACGCTCACGTTTCATCCGGCGCCGGCGGGCAGCGGCATCACCTTTCGCCGAACGGATCTTCCCGACAAACCGGTCGTGCACGCGCGAGCGGATTTCGCCGTGCTCTCCGAGCGCCGCACGCAACTCGGCGTCGATGGCGCGGAGGTGCACACGGTGGAGCACGTGCTCGCGGCCGTGGCAGGTCTCGAGATCGACGACCTACGCATCGACCTCGACGCCGCCGAGCCGCCGATTCTGGACGGCAGTGCGCGCCCGTTTCAGGACGCGCTCCTGAGCGCGGGCATCGTCGAAGTGGGTGGCGAGGTCGAATACCTCTCGCTTCGCACGCCGCTCACGGTTCGCGACGGCTCCTCCACCTACACGGTCGAGCCATCGAATACACTCTCGCTCGATGTCACGATCGATTTTCCGCATCCCCTGATCGGCCGTCAATCGTGCCAGCTCCCGGTCACCCCCCAGACCTTCGCGAGCGACCTCGCGGGAGCGCGCACCTTTGGCTTCCTGCGTGAGGCCGATGCATTGCGAGCGAAGGGGCTGATCCAGGGTGTGTCGACCGCGAACACCGTCGTGCTCGACGATAGTGGACCCGTCGAGACGGAGCTTCGCTGGGACGACGAGTTCGTGCGCCACAAGACAATGGACTTCGTCGGCGATCTCGCGCTCGCAGGAAAGCGTGTGCGCGGAAGATTCGTCGCCAATCGACCGAGCCACCGCGGAACGGTGACGCTCGTTCGCGAGATGTTGAAACGTGCCGCAGAGGAGACGCGGATGAACGGAGCTGAGGACATCATCAAGGCGCTGCCCCATCGATATCCGTTTCTGCTCGTGGATCGCATTCTCGAGCACGAGCCAGGCAAGCGCATCGTGGGGCTGAAGAACGTCACCATCAACGAGCCGTTCTTCCAGGGGCATTTCCCCGGGCATCCGATCATGCCCGGCGTGCTGATCGTGGAGTGCATGGCGCAGGTGGGCGGGCTCCTGATGCTCACCGATGTGGGCGACGCCGCTCAGCTCGTGATGTACTTCACATCGCTGGACAACGTGAAGTGGCGCAAGCCGGTGAAGCCGGGCGACCAGCTGCGCCTCGAGATCGAGATGGTGCAGCGGCGCGGGCGCATGTGCAAGATTCATGGGATTGCGCGCGTGGATGGGGAGATCGTGTGCGAAGCGGACATGGGCGCCATGGTCCGCGACCGATGAGCGTGCGCATCCATCCGACTGCGCTCGTGTCTGCAGATGCGCAGATTGGAGAGAGCGTGGAGATCGGCGCGTTCGCCATCATCGGGCCGGAGTGCGTGATCGGCGATGGGTGCGTGATCGCGCCGCGCGCGACGCTCGAGACACTCGTGACGCTCGCGCCAAACGTGAAAGTTGGGAGCGGCTCGATCGTCGGCGGTGATCCGCAGGACCTCAAGTTTCGCGGCGAGCGCACCTACGTCGAGATCGGCGAGGGAACGGTGATCCGAGAGTTCGCCACGATCAATCGGGGCACTGCGCATTCGGAGCGCACCGTGGTCGGGAAGAATTGCCTGATCATGTCCTACGTGCATCTCGCACACGATTGCCAGCTCGGAGATCACGTCATCATCTCGAACGGAACGCAGATCGCCGGTCATGTCATTCTCGAGGACCGCGTCACGATCTCCGGACTCGTTACCATCCATCAGTTCGTGAAGCTCGGTGCCCACGCGTTCGTCGGCGGATCATCGAAGGTGACGCAGGATGTTCCTCCGTACATCAAGGCACAGGGCAATCCGGTGAAGCTCTACGGCCTGAACTCGGTGGGGCTCACGCGCAGCAACTTCGATCCGGCCGTCATTCGCGAGCTCAAGCGCGCGTATCGGATCTTCTTCCGCTCCGATCTCATTCTCTCGCGCGCGCTGGAGCGCGCCCGCGAGGAGCTGCAGTCCTACCCCGAGGTCGAGCACTTCCTTTCCTTCGTATCGAAGAGCGAGCGCGGGCTGGCGGTATGAGCGCGCCGCTCTCGGGCTGCCGCGTTGCGTGAGGCGCTGGTGGTCGCCGGCGAGGCGTCCGGCGATCTGCATGCCGCAGAGGTGGTCGCTGCGATGCGACGTGTGGCTCCCGATGTAGCGATTGCGGGTGTGGGAGGGACGCGCATGAAGGCCGCGGGAGCCACCCTGCTGGCGGACATCACGGCGCACGCGGAGATGGGCTTCGCGGGGGTCG
>DATGDQ010000465.1:0-2373 GCA_035310785.1 Gemmatimonadaceae bacterium
ACACTGATGGTGGATGGTGAAATGCAAGCCGACACGGCCGTCGACGAGCGCAGGCTCAAGACCATGTACCCGTTCAGTACCCTGACGGAACGCGCGAACGTGCTCATCTTTCCCAACCTGAGCGCCGGCAACATCGCCTATAAACTTCTGAATCACCTTGGTGGCGCGACGGCGATCGGTCCGATTCTGGTTGGAATGCGCCGCCCGGTACACGTACTGGAAGAGGGCGCCGACGTACAGGACATCGTGAACATGGCGGCCGTGGCCGTCATCGATGCGCAGCAGCACGAGGCCGCAGCGCGTTGAGCAATCGTTTCCACCGGTTACACCGAATTCAACGGACTTCTACATCGATATGACTATTCAAGCGGTTCCCTCCCCTATGGTACACGGACGCTCCGAGAATCGCAGTCTCGCGCAGCAGGGGCTGCGACCGAGCGGATGCGTGCACTGGAATCTCGTCACTCCCGAGCTGATCCAGGCAGCGGTGCGAAGAGATGAGGGACTGCTGGCGGACATGGGACCGTTCGTCGCGATCACCTCGCCACACACCGGGCGTTCGCCCAACGACAAGTTCGTCGTCAAGGATCCTGAGGTTGCACAGGATGTATGGTGGGGGAAGGTGAATCATCCGATTTCCCCCGAGCACTTCGATGCGCTGCTGTCCGACGTCCAGACGTATCTGGACGCCAGCAGCGATCTCTTCGTGCAGGATCTCTGGGCGGGCGCGGATCGCGCGCATCGCCTCTCCGTACGATTCGTGAGCCCCAATGCGTGGCACATGCAGTTCGTGCGGAACATGTTCCTGCGGCCCACCGCGGCCGATCTGCCCGGCTTCGTGCCCAACTTCACGGTGCTGCACGCGCCGGAGATGCAGGCGGACCCCAAGCGGCACGGCACGCGTACCAGCACGTTCATCGTGCTGAGCTTCGCCAAGCGCACGGTCCTGATCGGCGGCACGCGCTACGCCGGTGAGCTCAAGAAGTCGATCTTCACCGTCATGAATTACCTGATGCCGAAGGAGAACGTGCTGCCGATGCATTGCTCCGCGAACGTCGGCGAGCAGGGCGACACGGCGCTCTTCTTCGGGCTGTCGGGCACCGGCAAGACCACGCTCTCCGCAGACCCGCATCGCTTTCTGGTCGGCGATGACGAGCACGGATGGAGCGACGACGGCATCTTCAACTTCGAGGGCGGCTGCTACGCGAAGGCGATCAATCTGTCGGCCGAGGGCGAGCCGGAGATCTATCGTACGACCCAGCTGTTCGGCACGATCCTCGAGAATACGGTGCTGAATCCGGCCACGCGGCAGGTCGATTTCGCCGATGCGTCGATTACGGAGAACACGCGCGCCAGCTACCCGATGCACTACATCAAGCGCCACGTCGCGGGCGGACGCGCCGGGCATCCGAAGCATGTCGTGTTCCTCACGGCGGACGCGTTCGGCGTACTGCCGCCGATCGCGGCGCTCACGCGCGAGCAGGCGATGTACTACTTCCTGTCCGGCTATACGGCCAAGGTCGCGGGTACGGAGCGCGGCGTGAAGGAGCCGCAGGCGACCTTCAGTGCGTGCTTCGGTGCCGTGTTTCTCGTGTGGCATCCGTCGCGCTATGCGGAGATGCTCGGCACACTGCTCGAGCGGCACAACGCTCAGGTGTGGCTCGTGAACACGGGCTGGACCGGCGGCGCATACGGCACCGGCGAGCGCATGAAGCTCGGCCATACGCGCGCGATGATCCGCGCGGCACTTGGCGGTGATCTCACCGGCATACCGACGGTGACCGATCCGGTGTTCGGACTCGCCGTGCCGAACGCCATTCGCGATGTGCCGGCCGCCTTGCTCTCGCCTCGCACGACGTGGACGGACCCGGCAGCCTACGATGCCCAGGCACGCACGCTGGCGCAGATGTTCGCGAAGAACTTCGAGCAGTTCGCCGACGGCGTGGATGCCTCCGTGCGCGATGCAGGCCCGCGAACATGAGGCAAACGCACGCGTGACGATCGTCCGCGATCCGCTCTGGAACAACATTCCGCTCGATGCGGATGCGATGCGGCTCGTCGACACTGCGGTCTTTCAGCGGCTGCGCTACGTACGGCAGCTGGGACTCGCGTTTCTGGTCTATCCCGGCGCGACGCACTCCCGCTTCGAGCACGCGCTCGGCACGTACCATCTCACCGGGCGCACGCTGGGGCTGCTCCGCGAGCGCGGCGAGCTCGCGCGCCTGGCCGCCGACGAGTGCGCGATCGTGCGCGCGGCCGCGCTGTTGCACGATGTCGGACACTATCCATTCTCGCACGCGCTGGAGGAGATCGGCGCGCTGCACCACGAGGCGGTGGCGCGCTCGCTGATCATCGGCGGCGAGATCGCGGCGG
>DATGDQ010000466.1:0-5319 GCA_035310785.1 Gemmatimonadaceae bacterium
GAGCGACGTGGCGACGGTGAGCGGGCCGCCGACCAGCGCGAAGTAGAAGGTGTTCTTGAGTGCGAGCCAGAAGGTGGGATTCTGCAGCAGGTCGGAGTAGTTGCGCGTGCCGACGATGCGTACGTTCGACGGGTTCGCGACGGCGTAGAGGTCGAAGTCCGTGATGCTCAGCAGCAGCGATGCACCCACGGGCAGAAAGAAGAAGATGGCGATGAGCGTGATCGCTGGCGCGATGAACAGCCAGCCCGCGCGGCCGGCGCGCCACTCGGGTGTCTTGGCCGCGATCTGCGCGCGCGTGGTGCTCACCGGATCTTCACCGTGGCGGCGGAGTCGTGCTGCTCGTGCGCGATGCGCGCGAGAATCCAGCGGCGCTTCTCGAGGATGCGATCGACCTGCGCATCGAGCTGCGCGAGCGCGCGATCGGTACCGAGGCCGCCACGGATCGAGCGCTCCGAGATGTCGATGATCTTGGACGTGATCAACTCCCACTCCGGAACCTTCGGCGTGGGACGCACGCGCTGGAGCTGCGTGTAGAAGGCGGCGGCGTACTTGTCGCCCGCGAGCGACGTGTCCTGCCAGGCGTCGATTTGCGCGGGAAGGTCGCCCGTGAGGTGATAGAAGCGACGCTGGATGTCGGCGCGGGAGAGAAACTCGATCAGCTCCCACGCCTCCTTCGGATGCGCGGCGCCCTTGAACATCACGAGGCTCGAGCCGCCCGCATTGGACACACCGGATGGTGCGCCAGAGGGTCCGGGAAGCGGCGCGGTCGCCCAGGACTTCTGCATGTCGGGAGGAAGACGGCGCTCGAACTCACCGATGTTCCACGGGCCCGTGATCCACATCGCGAAAGTACCGCGCGCGAACTCCTGATACGGGTTCGCGATGTCGTTGTTGCCGGCGACGGGCGCGAGCCCGTCGCGAAAGAGCTTGACGTAGAACTCGTACGCGCCGCGAAACGCGGGCTCCTCGAATGCGCCGTAGCGCCCGCCGTCCTTGAGCAGCGGCGACTCGTTCTGCAGTCCGAGCACCACGGGCTGCATCCACTCGTTCGTGGGCAGGAAGATCGCCCACTGTCGCTTGCCCGCCTTCTTCTGGATCGCCTGCATCGCTTCGCGCCACGCGGCCCACGACTGAGGCATCGAGTCGTAGCCCGCCGCGGCGAGGATGTCCTTCCTATAGAAGAGCACGCGCGTGTCGACGTACCACGGGATGGCGAAGAGCGTGTCGTTGAGCACGTTCGTGTCCCAGATTCCCGGGAACACGCGGGACGACTTCACGACGCTCGAATGCGCGACGTAATTGTCGAGCGGCTCGATCGCGTCCACGGCCTGGAGCTCGGGCACCCACGTGTTGCCGAGCTGTGCGAGATCGGGGGTGACGTTGCCGACGAAGGCGGTGAGCAGCTTCTCGTGCGCGGCCGTCCACGGGATCTGCTGGACGCGCACGTCGACATTCGGATGCTCGTGCTCGAACTCGCGCACGAGCTGCTGCACGTGCTCTCCTTCAGCGCCCAGCGCCCAGAAGCGGAGCGTGATGCGCTGCTCGCGCGCGTCCGCGCCGCTGCACGCCGCGAGCGCGCACGCGGCAAGGCACCACCGGGCGGCGCGCGCTCGCAGCATCAGTGCGCGCCCTGGGCCTGCGCGGCCGAGGCGAGCCAACCGCCGGTGAAGCCGGCGCGCTGAAGTCCGCGCACGATGTACGGGTTCGTGCGCATCTTCTTCCAGATCAGCTCACTGCGATGATTCTCGAGCATTGCGATGATCGGTCCCTGATCGATGCCGAGGTAGTCGGTGTCGAACCAGCCGACGCCGGGGACGATCTTCCCCGCGATGATGGGCGCGCTCTCGGTGAGTGTCGGATTGAACGCATCGACGAAGCCGTACTGCTGAAAGAGATTGTCGCCGAACTTCTCGCGCATCGTGACGAGCGCCTCGATCGAGAGATCGGGCGTGAACGCGATCGATCCGCCGGCAGCGGTCGGCGCGATCGTGCCGTCATCGCGCGTCTCGGTGAAGTCCGTGCCGCGCGCGGCGTAGCTGAAGAAGTGCCGTGACTTGCCGGCGATGCTTACGTTGCCGTCGAACGGGCCATCGCACGCCGTGAGTCCCCACATGTTCGCGGCGTAGCCCGTCCACTTGTTCGGATTGTCCGCCGCGTACGCGCGCTGCGCGACCGTTGCCCGGCGTGAGTTCTCGAAGTAATCGATTCCCTTGCCGCGCATGTACGCGTCCCGGATCCCGCGGAAGTCGATCCACACCTGCGAGTACTGATGACCGAAGAGCGGCGGAAAGGCGATGTGCGCCTGCTGATAGTACGTGCCCCACTCGTAGGTGCTCGTCCACTTGTTCCACGCCGTGCTGTCGAGGGGGTGCGTGGGTGAGCCGAGTGCGAGGATGTAGACGAGCATCGCCTCGTCGAGTCCCTTCCATTGGTACGTGTTGAACTGCGCGTTCTCCGGCGCCCATCCCATCGACACGAGCGGCGGCTGGTTCTGAAACCACGTCCAGTCGACTCGACGATACATGGAATCCGCGTATGCGCGAATGGATGTCTCCTGGGAGTCCGTACCATCGTAGTACGACTGCGCAAACAGCACGCCGGCGAGGAGGAGCGAGGTGTCGATCGACGAGAGCTCGACGTCCTTGTACCGCATCCCCGTATCCATGTCGAGGAAGTGGTAGAAGAATCCCTTGTAGCCGCCGACACCGGTTGCTGCCGGACCCTGTGGTAGCGCGTACATGAACTTGAGCGTCGCGAGCGTTCGGTCGCGCGCCTCCGCGCGCGTCACCCATCCACGCTCGGCCCCGATCGCGTACGCGTTGAGGCCGAAGCCGACCGCCGCGATGCTCGAGAACGAGTGCGTGGGATAGCGGTCGGGGATGAGATGCGTGGTCGGGTTCTGGGTGTCCCAGAACCAGCGAAACGTCCGCTCGCCGAGCGTGTCGAGAAACGCGATCGCGCGCGGAGAGGGCGGCGGGGGCGCAGGCGGAAGCGGCGCGCTCGCGTCGCCGCTCTGGCATGCCGCGAGCGCGAGGGCGAGCGCCGACGCCACGCGACGAAACGCGCGCGTGAGCACGAACAATCTACTCTGAGTGATCATCTGGAGAAACTAACGGCCCGAAGACGACGAAGGCGCCGACGAGAATCGCCGACGCCTTCGATCGATCTTCTTCACTATTTGAAGTTGTACGTTGCTCCGAGCTGAATGCGACGCCCATCGGTGATGACGCCGCTCGCCTTGCCGAAGTGCGCATTGGGCGTGCTCGATCCGATATCGGGACCGGCGAAGGCCACAACGCCATCGTAAAACGTGAGATTCTGGGTGTTGAAGACGTTGAACACCGACAGCGTCACACCCATGCTGTTTCCGTGCAGCTGAAGGAAATCCTTCTCCAGTCGCAGGTCGACATCTTTCTGCCACGGCGTGCGTCCCTGTCCGAGGAACACCTGCTGGCCACCGGTGGGAACGGTCACGAACTTCTGGAGCGTGTAGGGCAACCCGGAGCCCAGCGTCATCAATCCGCTGAACTGGATTCCCCAGAGATAGGGAATGTCGGTGATGAAGTTCGCGACGATCTGGTGCCGCTGGTCCGTGCTCGTGGGATGACGCGCGTTCGCGCCAACATTGATTTGCGGGAAGCTGAACAGGTCGTTGCCGTTCTGTTCGGCCTTCGAGAGCGTGTAGGCCACGCCTGCGCCCCAGCCCCACTTGCTCAACTCGTCGCGCTGATATGGGCGATTCAACGTGAGGTACATCGCGTTGTACCAGGTTCTTACGTCGTTGTTGCCAACGAGAATGTTGGAGTACGCCGGCACATTGAACGAGACGCAGCAGTCGTTGCGAGCCGGGTCGTACGCGACGTTTGCCCATTCGTAGCTATAACCATTGTAGCCGCGCGAGCCGTTGTAGCTGACGCTTCCGTCGAAGCTGCCGAAGTTGTGCCGGATGCCGGCTGAGAACTGATCGGACTTCGGGGGCTTGAGGTCATTCGGAACGAGATAGACTTCCTGCGGAGGCGCGTGCCCGTTCGCCAACAATCCCTCGAGGCCGGAGCGACTCATGTAGGACGGGCTCCAGACGATCTTGCCGGGAGCGGCAGTGTCGGAAAACTGGAACGTATAGGTCTTGAACTGACGCCGGTACGACTCATCGAGCGTCGCGTTGCTGTTCAGGCGATCGTAGAAGATGCCTGCGCTCGCGAACACGGTCGTCTTCGCCGCCTCATCCAGCGCGTACGAAACGCCGAAGCGCGGCTGCCATGCGCCGAGGAACAGCTTGCGCTGCGTGCCGTCCGTGAAGTAGCGGTTCGGATCGACGGGAATGTAGAACTGGCTCTGGTACTGCGGCATCGAGAGCGAATCGCGAATCGCCTGTGGTGTGACGAAGCTGCGGTTGAACATTCCGGTCTCGACGTCCCAGCGCACGCCGACGTTCAGTGTCAGGCGCGACGTCGGACTCCAGTCGTCCTGCACATACGCACCAAACGCATTGTTGTGCTGTGGAATCACCCCGTTCCCGGTGCCGAACTGGGCCTGATACGGCGTCGCGAAGTTGTTGTCGCTGTGGAAGAAGAAAACGGGGTTGCCGTTCAGCTCCTTGTCGAAGTTGTAGTGATCGATGTCGTCGTTCACGCCGAACTTCACCACGTGCGAGCCCGCCCAGTTCCAGCCCGTGTACGTGAAGTCATCGCGCAGCGAGAATGTCTTCTGCGTGAGATTCTGGAACGACGAGCCGCCGCCGAACAGGCCGATGCCATCGTACTGGAGACCCACATCCGAGTAGTTCAGCGGGTTCTGGTTGTACTGGTAGTACGTGTAGCCGGCCAGCGCCTCGTTGGTCCAGCTCGAGCCCGTGAACGTGTGCTTCACGGTGCCGTAATACACGTTGCTGCGCTGATCATCCGCAGACGAGAACGTCCGATCCGGTCCGGAGAACTGACCGCCGAAGTCACGCGTGTCGTTCTCTCTGCGCAGGCTGCCCGTGAATTCGAGCAGCTGCTTGTCGCTCATGTTGTACGTGAGCTTCGCGAAACCGAGGTTCTCGCGGAACGGCGCCTGATGCGAAGACACGTCGAAGCCGCCGATCGCGCTCGGGTACAATGCGGGGTCGCCGTTCAGCTTCACCGTGCCCAACCTGTTCTGGAAATTTCCTTCGTACGAGCCGAAGAAGAACAGCTTGTCCTTGATCAGCGGACCGCCCGCGCTGCCGCCGAAGAGATATCGGGTATAATCGGGCTTCTTGAAGCCGGGTGTTGCTCCCTTCGTCACCGAGGTGAAGGTGTCGATCGTGGTGAGATCCTTGTTCTGATAATCCACGAA
>DATGDQ010000467.1:0-11212 GCA_035310785.1 Gemmatimonadaceae bacterium
CCCGGCGCGGCTCGACCTCGTCGCCCATGAGCATCTGGAATATGCGATCCGCTTCGACGGCGTCCTCGACGTCGACCTTGAGCAGCGTGCGGACCTCCGGATCCATTGTGGTCTTCCAGAGCTGCTCGGGATTCATTTCGCCGAGTCCCTTGTATCGCTGGATGTTGAGATTCTTTCCGTCGTTGCCGCCCAGGCGATCGATGAAGACGAGTCGCTCCTCTTCATCGTACGCATAGAACTCTTCCTTCCCCTTGGCCACGCGATAGAGCGGCGGCTGCGCGATGTAGACGAAGCCCGCCTCGATCAGCTCGGGCATCTGGCGATAGAAGAACGTGAGCAGCAGCGTGCGGATGTGCGCGCCGTCCACGTCGGCATCGGTCATGATGATGATCTTGTGATAGCGCGCGTTCTCGATCGAAAAGTCATCCTTGATGCCTGAGCCGATCGCCGTGATGATCGTCCGGATTTCCTCGTTGGACAGCACCTTGTCGATCCGCGCTTTCTCGACGTTGATGATCTTGCCGCGCAGCGGTAGAATCGCCTGGAACTGCCGGTTGCGTCCGAGCTTCGCCGATCCGCCGGCGGAATCGCCCTCGACGAGATAGATCTCGCACAGCACGGGATCGCTGAGCGAGCAGTCCGCGAGCTTGCCCGGAAGATTGCCGACATCGAGCGCCGACTTCTTGCGCGTGAGATCGCGCGCCTTGCGCGCAGCCTCGCGCGCGCGCGCCGCCGACACGGCCTTCTCGACGATGATGTTGGCGGACTTGGGATGCTCGTCGAGATACGATGCGAGAAACTCGTTGATCACCGTCTTGACGGCGCCTTCTGCCTCCGAGTTGCCGAGCTTCGTCTTCGTCTGCCCCTCGAACTGCGGCTCGTGCACCTTGATCGAGAGCACCGCCGTCAGCCCCTCGCGCACGTCGTCGCCAGTGAGCGTGAAGTTGTCCTTCTTGAGCCAATTGCCCTTGGTGGCATAGACGTTGATCACACGCGTGAGCGCCGACTTGAATCCGGTGAGGTGCGTGCCGCCCTCGTGGGTGTTGATGTTGTTGACGAAGGAGAAGACGTTTTCGCTGTAGCCATCGTTGTACTGCAGCGCGACCTCGATCGCGATCTCATCGCGAACGGTCTCGATGTAGACGACATCGTTGTGCAGCGCCTTGCGATTGGCGTTGAGATGGCCGACGAACTCCTTCAGCCCACCCTTCGCGAGAAAGACTTCGACCTTCTTCGAGTCCTCGCGCTCGTCCGTGAGCGTGATGGCCACGCCCTTGTTGAGGAACGACAGCTCGCGCAGCCGTGAGGCGAGCGTGTCGTACTGATAGACGAGCTCCGTGAAGATCGTCGGATCCGGCTTGAACCAGATCGTCGTGCCGGTCTCCGCCTTGGAGAGCTTGCGGAGGGACCTGAGCTTCGTGGTGGTGCCGCCGCGCACGAAGTCCATGTAGTACTCCTGCCCATCGCGGCGCACCCAGACCTTGAGCTTCTCGGACAACGCATTCACCACCGATACGCCGACGCCGTGCAATCCGCCCGACACCTTGTAGCTGCTCTTGTCGAACTTTCCGCCCGCGTGCAGCACGGTGAGCGCGAGCTCGACCCCGGGGATCTTCTCCACGGGATGGATGTCGACGGGAATGCCGCGCCCGTCGTCGACGACCGTGATGGAATTGTCCGCGTGGATGGTCACCTCGACGTGGGTCGCGTAGCCCGCCAGCGCCTCGTCGATGGAGTTGTCTACGACCTCGTAAACCAGGTGGTGGAGCCCGCGCTCCGATGTCGATCCGATGTACATGCCCGGGCGCTTCCGCACCGCCTCGAGCCCCTTGAGCACCTGAATCTGGCCGGCGTCATACTGCGCCGGCTGAGTCGTAGTCTTCGCCATGTGCACCTTGTAAACGTGATGATTTCGGGGCACCGAACAAACGCCGATTCCGCGCCCGCATCCAGCTCTGGCAATTTACTCAGAATTGCTTGAAAATCAAGCAGTTAGCCCATCAACCGCCAATGTATTCTGGCGACCTTTCCCGTCTTCCGATCCGCGTTGATCGCGATCAGCAGCTGAGGCTCCATGAGCGAGAGCTCGCTCATCCATGAGCTCGTCTTGACGGCCACGAAGAGCGTCCCATCGCGCGTGATCATGATCGGCTCGGTCACCGACGAAATCTGCGCGCCCACGAGCGCCGGCCACTCGGGAATCACGCGCGCCATGTCGACGCGGCTCCCCTCCTTCGACTTCGCCATGAAGCTGGCGAGCACATCCGACATCTTCTCGGGCTTCTTCGACGGGCCCTTCATTCGCTCGTTCGCGTGAGCACCCCTGCATCCACCTGCCATCGCTCGAGCCGCGTGAATGCACCCGGGATGTCGCCGGCGCGCGGGACGGCAAGGATCGTCTGCCCGCGCTCCTCGTGCGACAACAGCTCCAGAATGCGCGCCGCGCGCCGCGCATCGAGCTCGGCGAACGGATCGTCGAGCAGCACCAGTGGCTCTGCGCGCGTCGCCGCTCGAAGCGTCGTCGCCTCGAGCAGTCGCAGCGCGATCGCCGCCGTGCGCTGCTGTCCCGCCGATCCGTAGGTGCGCACCTCGCGACCATCCAGAGAGAGATCCAGATCATCACGATGCGGACCTGCGTGCGTGATCCCGCGCTTCACGTCGATGGGACGCTTCTTCTCCAGCGCCGCCAATAGCGCCTGCTCCGCGTCCCCGGACGCCGCATCGAGCGAGCTCGCGTAGCGCATCGAGGCGTCGCCGCGCTCACCGATCGCCTCGCACAGGCTCGCGTACTGTGCCGCGTGCGTGTCGGCCCATTCCTGGCGCGCCGAGTAGATGATCGCACCGTTGGCGGCGAGCGCAGGCTCCCACACGGCTGCGCAGGCCTCGCGCGCGGCGTGATTGAGTCGCATCTCCCGCATCGCCGCATTGCGGCGCGAGAGCGCGCCACGGTAGCGCTGGAGCGCCAACAGGTACGGGCGCGAGCTCAACCCGAGCATCACATCCAGAAATCGTCTGCGCTCCACCGGCGCGCCGGCCACGAGCACGGCGTCGCGCGGCGAGAAGATCACCGCCGGAAAGGCTCCGAGCGCGTCCGCCATGCGCTCGGGCTCGCGTCCGTCGAGCGTGATCTTCTTGCGGCGGCCCAGGCGGTCGAAGCCCACGGTCACGTCATGCGCACGCGCGCCCTCGATCGCGCCGGCGAGATGAAAGCCCGCCTCGCCGAAGGTCACGAGCTCGGCGTCCTGCGCTCCGCGGAGCGAACGGAGCAACCGCAGGTAATAGATCGCCTCGAGGAAATTCGTCTTTCCCTGTCCGTTCTCGCCCACGAGCGCCATGCCCGCCGACGGCAAATCGAGCTCGGCGCGCTTCAGATTCCGGAAGGCGCGAATCGAGAGCCGAACGAGCGCGCTGTGCGCGACGGGACGCTGCGCGATCGCGCCTGCGGCCGTCGTCACTCGCCTTTGAACGCGGCGGGACGCTTTTCGAGAAACGCGCGCATCCCTTCGCGCATGTCGGTGGTGGTGGCGATCAGCCCGAAATGATTCGCCTCGATCACGAGCCCTTCCTCGAGGGTGGTGTCGAGTCCGCGATTCACGGCCTCGATGCACATCGCCACGGCGATCGGTCCATTCGCCAGAATCTGCTTCAGCATCGCCTCGGCCGTCGCGATCAGCTCCGCCTGCGGAACGACCTTGTTCACGAGACCAATGCGATACGCCTCCGCGGCGTCGGTCATTTCCGCGGTGAGCATCAGCTGTAATGCGCGTCCCTTGCCGATGAGGCGTGGCAGCCGCTGCGTACCGCCGTAGCCGGGCCCGATGCCGAGCTTCACTTCCGGAAGACCCATCTTGGCGTTGTCAGAAGCGATGCGAATGTGGCACGCGAGCGCGAGCTCGAGTCCACCGCCGAGCGCGAAGCCGTTCACGGCGGCGATGATGGGCTTGGGCGACTGTTCGAAGCGCGAAAAGATTCGCTGCCCGACCATCGCGCGCGCACGCCCATCCAGCGAGCCCTGCGTCGCGAGCTGCGAAATGTCCGCGCCAGCGACGAAGGCCTTCGCGCCCGCGCCCGTGACGATCGCGCCGCCGATGTCCTTGCGGCTCACCACCTCATCGATCGCTCGCTCGAGCTCCGCGATCGTGTCGTCATCGAGCGCGTTGAGCTTTTCCGGGCGATTGACGGTGATCGTGGCGATTCGATCGCGCACGTCGAACGCGAGATTCGTGTAGGTCATAGAAGTGGTGAGAAGCGGCGCGGTCCGGTGACCTTCAGCTGCGGAAATCTACACGGTCGGACTGCTTCTTGCTTCCGTGGAGCGGCCTATGCGCAGAGGGACATGAGCACACGGTGGATCACGCGTCACGGCGGCAAACGCTCGGGGTTCCGGTATCTCGGACCCGGCGGTCGCGCCATCAACGACGCGAAGCAGCTCGCGCGCATCGACGCCATGCGCATTCCGCCGGCATGGCGCGACGTGCACATCGCCGCGAGCCCTCGTCCCGCGATTCAGGCGTGGGGATTCGACGCGAAAGGGCGCAAGCAGTATCGCTATCACGAGCGCGCGGTCGCCGTGCGCGAGCAGCGCAAGTACTATCGCGTGCGTCGGCTCGCGCGCGATCTGCCGCGCATCCGCGAAGCGCTGTACGCGGAGATCGCGAGCGGAAGGGAGCTCACGCGCGATCGCGTCGCCGCGGCGGTCGTGCGACTGATCAGCAAGGGATTCTTCCGTGTGGGCAGCGAGCGCTATGCGCGCGAGAACAAGACGTTCGGCATCTCGTCGCTCCTCAAGCGGCACGTGCACGTCAAGGGAAACGCGATCGTGTTCGAGTTCACGGGGAAGTCGAACAAGCAGCAGCGCCACGTGGTCGTCGACCGGGCGCTCGCGCGGATCGTGAGCCAGATGCTCGAATCGCCCGGCGCGCGACTCTTTCGCTATGGAGACGGCAGGAGCTGGAAGAATCTCGGCGAGCGCGATGTGAACGAGTATGTCCGCCAGATCAGCACCCTGCGCTACACGGCGAAGGACTTCCGTACGTGGGGCGGCACGGTGCGCGTGGCCACGGTGCTCTCGGACCTCGGTCCGCCGTCGAGCGACCGTGAGGCCAAGAAGAACGTCGTGCTCGCGATCCGGCTGGTGAGCGCGGAGCTCGGGAACACGCCGGCAATCTGCCGCGCGTCATACGTGCACCCGATCATCCTGGCGCGCTATCTCGATCAGGGAGAAACGATTCTTCCGCGCGCGGCCGGAAAGAAGGTCGCGGGCCACTATCCCGAGGAACGCGCGCTCATCCGCTTTCTCGATGAGCATTTTCCCGAGCGGCGCAAGCGTGCGCGCCCCGAGGAAGTGGTGGCGGTGTAGCTCACGATCGGTAGCTTTCGCGCCATGCAGTCCGTTCTCGCCATCGATTCCGGCACCACCGGCGCCACGTGCCTCGTCATTGCCGCGGACGGACGCGTGCTCGGCCGCGGCTATCGCGAGATTCCGCAGCACTATCCCGAGCCGGGACAGGTGGAGCACGAGCCGGGAGACATTCTCGGCTGCACGCTCGATGCGGCGTGCGACGCGATCGCTCAGGCAGCGGTGATCCCGACCACGATCGGCATCACGAATCAGCGCGAGACCCTCGTGCTCTGGAACCGCCTCACCGGTGCACCGGTCGGTCGTGCGATCGTCTGGCAGGACCGGCGCACGGCCGCGCGTTGCGCGGAGCTCGCGCCGCTCGCGGCCGACATCGCGGCGCGCACGGGGCTGCTGCCGGATCCCTACTTCTCGGCGACCAAGCTCGAGTGGCTGCTCGCGAACGACGCGATCCGCCGGATGGCGACCGAGGGGACGCTTGCGGCGGGGACGGTCGACTCGTGGTTGATCTGGAACTTGACTCGCGGCCACGTGCACGCGACCGATCCGACGAACGCCTCGCGCACGATGCTGTATGACATTCGCGCGCTCGAGTGGAGCGATCATCTGCTCGCGCTGTTCGGCGTACAGCGCTCGATCCTTCCAGAGGTTCGCGCATCGAGCGGCGATTTCGGTGTCGCCCGCGGCGAGCTGCTCGGCCTCACGCGTGACGTGCCCATTCACGGCGTCGCGGGCGATCAGCAGGCCGCGCTCTTCGGGCAGGGATGCTGGGCGGCGGGGCAGGGAAAGAACACGTACGGCACGGGTGCGTTCCTGCTGCTCAACACCGGCAGGGCCTTCGGCGCCCCCGGCGGCGGCCTGCTCACCACCATCGCGTGCGATGCGAACGGTCGGCCGGCGTACGCCCTGGAGGGCGCGATCTTCGTCGCCGGGGCAGCGGTGCAGTGGCTGCGTGACGGGCTCGGCATCATCGCGTCCGCGCAGGAGACGGAGTCGCTCGCCAACGGGATCACCTCGAACGACGGTGTGTATTTCGTACCGGCGCTCACGGGGCTCGGTGCTCCCCAGTGGGAGCCCGGCGCGCGCGGAACCATCGTGGGACTCACCCGCGGCACCACGCGCGCGCACCTCGCGCGGGCGGCGCTCGAGGCGATGGCATTCGCGACGGCCGATGTGCTCGACGTGATGCAGCAGCGCGGTGGATGTTCGTTCGATCGGCTGCGTGTGGACGGGGGCGCGACGGAGAATAGGTGGCTCATGCAGTTCCAGGCAGACGTGCTCGGGGTTCCGGTCGAGCGTCCCGACATGGCGGAAACCACGGCCCTTGGCGCGGCAGGGCTCGCGGGCATCGCGGCCGGGGTATGGCCGGACGCAGCCTCGTTTCTGGGCACGCGACGCTTCCAGTCATTCGCCCCGGGAGCCAACGCGGAGAGCGCCCGCGCTTCGCGAGAGGGATGGGCGCGTGCGGTGCGCGCGACGCTCTCGTGGGCGCGCGAGGGCGGATGAGCCGCTCCATGCTCGCCCGCACGCTCGATGCGCACTGCGCCGCGCTTGCGGGGTGTCGCGCGTGCGGACACGAGGATCCCGCCGTCGTGCCGATCATCTCGCCGGCGCGCGCACCCAAAGTGATGCTGGTGGGCCAGGCCCCCGGTCAGGTGGAGACGAGCGCCGGCGAGCGGCGCGCGTTCGCCGGTCGCGCGGGCAAGACGATGTTTCGTTGGCTGAGCACCATCGGCGTGGACGAGGCGACGTTTCGCACGCGCGTCTACATCGCGGCGGTGACCCGCTGCTATCCGGGGCCGAGCGCATCGGGACGCGGGGATCGAGTGCCGTCGCGTCGGGAGCAGGAGATGTGCGGCCGCTGGCTCGACGACGAGCTGAGGATCATACGCCCCAGACTGGTGATTCCGGTCGGGAAGCTCGCGATGGAGAGGTTTCTTCGATCCGCTCCGCTCGATCAGCTCATCGGCAGGGTCCACGAGGCAGAGCACGTCGGCGGTCGCTCGCGAGTCATCCCGCTGCCGCACCCGTCGGGCGCGAGCAGCTGGGTGAACGCGCCTGCACACAAGCGTCTGCTCGAGCGCGCCTTGGCGCTCATCGCCGCCGAGCTCGGGGAGCTCTGGGGCGACGTCGCGCTGAGGCGAAGCGCCTGATGCGCGGCCTCGTGCTGGTATTCGGGCTGCATTCCGGCGACCACTGGTTCGGCGCCGACAAGGTCAAGCATTTCTTCATGTCCGCGTTCGTCGAAAGCGTGACGTACAGCGCGCTGCGCGCATCGAACGTGCGGCACGACCCGGCGCTCGTGGCCGCGTCGTCGGTGACTCTGGGAATCGGCGTGGGGAAGGAGATTCACGACCACCATTCGTACGGGCAGTTCAGCGTGAAGGACCTGACGTGGGATGTGGCGGGCAACGCAGCCGCGGCGATCGTGCTCGCGCACACACGATGAGGCGCTCGTAATCGTGCGGCGCGCAATCCCGTACTACTACGCGATGGAGCCGGGGCCTATATTGGAAATGCTCGCGGAAGCGATGGATCGGTAACCTCACTCAGGGCGTTTCATGACCGACTCCGCCAATGGCGACACGACATCCACGGGCACGGACGAGCGACGAACGAACGAGGTGCTGCGTGCGCTGGTGAGCGAGATGCTCGAGCGGGTGCGCGAGGTGACGCGGAGAACCTCGGCCTGGAGCGCGGAGGAGCGGGCGCAGGCGGAGGCGGAGCTCGAAGCCATCATGGCACACGTCCGCAGAGAGGCGACGACCGAGCGAAAGGAAGACTGATCACAGCGGGTGCCGGAGGAACGAATGAAAGCGCGCAATAAATTCCTGCTCGGGGGCGCCGTCATCCTTGGCGCCGCGGCGTACTTGATGGTCACGTCGATTCGCCAGACCGGCGTGTACTATCTCACGCCAACCGAGCTCTCGACGAAGGTCTCTGCCGACCCATCGTTCTATGAGACGGGTGTGAAGGTTGGCGCGCGCGTCGTTCCGGGCTCCATCGTCCGAGACGCGTCGGGCCGCTCGATGACGTTCACCGTCACGGATGGCGCACACGTGTATCCGGTGTCGTATCATGGCCTGCCCCCGGACACATTCACGGATGGCGTCGACGTCGTGCTCGAGGGACGGCTGGCCCACGATGGAACCTTTCGCGCGACGACGGTGCTCGCGAAGTGCGCATCGCGCTACGAGAACGCTCCGGAGAAATATCGCAGCGTGCCAGGCTACACGTCGGCACCTGTGGCAACTCACTCATGATTCTCATTGGCGAGCTGTCGCTCTGGGTCGCGCTGCTCATGGCGACCTGGGGAACGACGGTCGGCTTCGCGGGGGGCTACTACAAGCGTCCTGAGCTGATCGCGAGCGCCGAGCGCGCCTCGTACGCGACCTTCGGATTCCTGCTGCTCGCGGCGCTCGGGCTGTGGACGGCGCTGCTGCACTCCGACTTTTCATTTCGCTACGTCGCGTCGTACACGAGCGCGAATCTTCCGTCGATCTACAAGGTCACCGCATTCTGGGCGGGACAGTCGGGATCGCTGCTGCTCTGGGCATTCATTCTCTCGGCGTACTCCGCGATCGCAGTCTGGACGAATCGCTCGCGGAATCGGGAGCTGATGCCGTACGTCACCGCCACGCTCTCGGCCATCACGCTCTTCTTCGTGATGACGCTCTGTTTCGGATCGAATCCATACGAGCGGCTCGACTGGATTCCGCCGGACGGCACGGGGCTCAACCCGCAGCTGCAGAATCCGGGGATGGCGATTCATCCGCCGAATCTGTATCTCGGCTACATCGGCACCGCGATTCCGTTCGCGTTCGCGATCGCCGCGCTCATCACGCGTCGCCTGGATGCCGGGTGGCTCGCGGCCGTGCGCCGCTGGACGCTCGTCTCGTGGTTCTTCAACACGACGGGCATCATCCTCGGCATGTGGTGGGCGTACGTCGAGCTCGGATGGGGTGGCTACTGGGCCTGGGATCCCGTCGAGAACGCATCGTTTCTTCCATGGCTCGTGAACACCGCGTTCCTGCATTCGATCATGGTGCAGGAAAAGCGCGGCATGCTGCGCAAGTGGAACGTCACGCTCGTCGTGTCCGCATTCCTGCTCGCGATTCTGGGAACCTTCATCACCCGCAGCGGCATCATCTCGAGCGTGCACTCGTTCGCGCAGTCGAACGTCGGCTACTGGTTCCTCGGCTTTCTCGTGCTCTCGATTGCGGTCACCGCCTACCTGGTTGCGACACGTCTGAACGATCTCGAGGCGAAGGCGGAGCTCGAGAGCCTCGTGAGCCGTGAGGCGAGCTTCCTCTTCAACAATCTCCTGCTGGTGGGGATCGCCTTCGCGGTGCTGTGGGGAACTCTCTTCCCGATCCTGAGCGAGGCGGTGACGAACAACAAGATCACCGTCGGGCCGCCGTTCTTCAACAAGGTGAACGTTCCGCTCGGACTCGCGCTGCTCGCGCTCACGGGAATCGGCCCGCTCATCGCGTGGCGACGCGCGTCCGCGGAGAATCTGAAGCGGCAGTTCACGGGTCCGCTGCTCGCGGGCATCACGGTTGGCGCGGCGCTCTTCGCGCTGGGGATGCGCGATTTCGGCGCGCTCGTCGCCTACACGCTCTGCGGCTTCGTGACCGGAACGATCGTCCAGGAATTCTGGAAGGGCGTGGGTGCGCGTCACCGCATGTACAACGAGAACGCAGCGATGGCGCTCGTTCGGCTCGTCGCTCGCAACCGCCGGCGATACGGCGGCTATATCGTGCACGTCGGCATCGTGGTCCTCTTCGCGGCGTTCGCCGGGCTCGCGTTCAAGGAAGAGTTCGACGTGACGCTGAAGGGCGGCGAGAGCTACGAGGCGAAGGATCCGTACGGGAACGACTGGCGCTTCGTGAGCCAGGGCGTGTCGCGCTACGATGAGCTCAATCGGCAGACGACGGCCGTGCTGCTCGACGCATTCCGGAACGGCAAGCGCGTGGGCGTGATCAAGACGGAGAAGCGGCAGTACATGGACAGCCGCGGTGTGCCGACGTTCCAGCCCGCCACCGAGGTCGGGATCAAGGAAGGCATTCGCGAAGACGTGTACGTGGTTCTGGCGGGCGTGATCGGGGAGGACACCGCGGAGATGCGCATCACGTTCAACCCGCTCGTCTGGTGGGTGTGGTATGGCGGCTTGATCATGGCCGTTGGAGGGCTGATCGTAATGTGGCCGCAGGCGGAGCGGCGCCGCGCGCAGGCGGGCTACTCGACCGTGCTCCAACCCGCGGAGCAGACCGCGTGACGAACGCGACGATGACGCGCCGCCACTTCTTCGCGGCGACGGCGGCGGGCGCGGCAACGCTCGCGCTCGCGCGCGTCGCGCGCGCGCAGGAGGGCGAGCAGCAGGTCAACACCGGCGCGGCGAACGCGCCCATGGAAGCCGATCGCTACAAGCCCGTGCGGCTCGCCGCGAAGGGCTCGCCAGTGCTGAGCCAGGCGCAGCGCGATGAGCTCGAGCATCACATTCACTGTCAGTGCGGCTGCAATCTCGATGTGTATACGTGCCGCACCACCGACTTCTCGTGCCAGGTGTCGCCCGCAATGCACGGCGATGTGATGGCGCTCGTGGCCGGGGGCTATTCCGCTCCGGAGATCATCGCCGCGTTCAAGAACGTCTACGGCGATCGCGTGCTCATGGCACCGCCCACCAGCGGTTTCGACATCGCCGCGTGGATCACGCCATTCGTCGCGCTCCTCGCGGGGATCGCGCTCGTGCTCGTGGTGTTGCGGCGCCTTCGCGCGCCAGCGCTCGCGCCCGCGATCGCTCCTCACGCCACGGACGCGACGCCGGACGAGCAGGCGCGCCTGGACGCGCTC
>DATGDQ010000468.1:0-2608 GCA_035310785.1 Gemmatimonadaceae bacterium
GAAACCGATCGTAGCGGTGAAGAGCGGGCGTTCGCCCGCGGGTGCTCGCGCGACGAGCTCGCACACCGGCGCGCTGCTCGCCGCATCCGATGTCACCGTCGACGCACTCTTTCGACAGTCGGGAGTGATCCGTACGGACACACTGGCGCAGATGTTCGATGTGGCGTCACTGCTCTCGCATCAGCCGCCGCCGCATGGACGCCGGGTCGCGATCCTGACGAACGCCGGCGGTCCCGGAATTCTTTGCGCAGATGCATGCGTTGCGCAGGGGCTCGAGATCGCGACGCTCGGCGACGAAAGCCGGCGCGCGCTGCGCGCCGTACTCCCGGCGTCGGCGAGTGTCGAGAATCCCGTGGACATGATCGCATCGGCGACGCCGGAGCAGTATCGAGAGGCGATCAGGATCATCGGCAGCGACCCCGCCGTGGACGCGATCATCGTCATCTTCATCCCGCCGCTCGTCACGAAGCCGGATGATGTCGCTCGCGCGATCGTCGATGCCACGCGTGCGCTCGCCGGATCCGCGCTCGTGATGACCGTGTTCATGCAGTCGCGCGGCATTCCGGAGGCGCTGCGTGCGGCGGACGCGAATCTCCCGTCCTATGCCTTTCCCGAAGATGCGGCGATCGCGCTCGGGCGTGCGGCGAGCTACGGCGAATGGTTGCGCCGACCCGTCCAGCCGCCGGCGCGCTTCGACGATGTGCGTACGGCGGACGCGGCGGCGGTGCTCGCGGCGGCGGGCGCGCGTGGCGCGTCGTGGCTGGCGCCGGACGAAGTGGCCGCGTTGCTGAGTGCGTACGGGATCCCGCTTGCCCAGCAGCGGGTGGTGGCATCTCCGGAGGAGGCGGCGCGAGCGAGCGAGTCGATGGGCGGCGAGCTGGCCCTCAAGGCGATCGCCTCAGGGCTCGTGCACAAGACGGACGCAGGGATGGTGCAGCTGCACCTCGAGCCTCGCGCGGTGCTGGCGGCGGCCGAGGACATGAATCGTCGACTTCGCGATGCATCCCTGGTGCCGGGCGGATTCGTCGTGCAGCGCATGTCCGCGCCGGGCATCGAGATGATCGTCGGCGTGGTGCACGATCCGCAATTCGGACCCGTTGTGGCGTGCGGAGCGGGCGGCGTCCTCGTCGAGCTGCTGAAAGACGTCTCGATGCGGCTCACGCCGCTCACCCAGCTCGATGCGGAGGAAATGCTGCGCGAGCTGAAGACGTTCCCACTGCTGACCGGCTATCGCGGAAGTCGCGCGCACGATGTGCGGGCGCTCGTGGACACCATTCTGCGTGTGGGAGCGATGGTCGAGATGCATCCCGAGATCGGCGAGCTGGATCTGAACCCGATCATCGTGCACGAGCAAGGCGCCACGATCGTCGATGCGCGAGTACAGCTCACGAAGACGTGATTCTCAGAGCTCGTGGCGCCTCACGAGAAGCGTCTTGACGAGCTGTGTGAGCACGACGTAGCAGAACAACGTGAGCGCGAGCAGCGGCCAGTATGCCCCGGGGAGCTCTACGAATCCGAGCGCGGCCGCGAATGGCGAAACGGGCAGCCACAGGCCCGTCGCCATCACGGTCACCGTCGCCGCAATGAGGGGCCAGCTGGGGCGACTCTGGAGGAACGGGATCTTCTTCGTTCGAATCACGTGGATGATCAGGGTTTGCGTCATCAGCGACTCCACGAACCAGCCGGTCTGGAAGAGCGCGGCGTGAGCCGGAGTTCGTGCCGAGAACACGAACCACATGATCGCGTACGTCGTGTAGTCGAAGATGGAGCTCAGGGGACCAATGGTGAGGATGTAGCGGCCGATCTCGCCGATGTCCCACGGCCGGGGCCGCGCGATCTGCTCGGGGTCGACCTCATCGTTGGGAATGGGGAGCTGTGAACAGTCGTAGAGCAGGTTGTTCATCAGCACCTGAATCGGCGCCATGGGGACGAAGGGCAGCAGCGCGCTGGCGCCAAGGACGCTCAGCATGTTGCCGAAGTTGGAGCTCGCACCCATTCGGATGTATTTGAGAATGTTGGCGAACACCTTCCGCCCCTCGAGCACGCCTTCCTGCAGCACCATGAGACTCTTCTCGAGCAGGATGATGTCGGCCGCCTCCCGGGCGACATCGACGCCGCCCTCCGCCGAGATCCCGACGTCGGCCGCGCGGAGTGCGGGCGCGTCGTTGATGCCATCCCCGAGATAGCCAACCACGTGTCCCTTGGCCTGGAGCGCGCGGATGATGCGCGCCTTGTCCTCCGGCGCGAGACGAGCGAAGATCGCGATGCGGTCCACAACGGCCCGGAGGTCCGCGTCGCTCATCTGGGCGATGTCAGCGCCGAGCAGCACGTCCTCCGCAGTCGTCGGCAAGTGCACGAGGGTGCAGATCGTGCGCGTCACGAGCTCGTTGTCGCCGGTGAGTACTTTCACGCGAATCCCGGCCTCTTCGAGCGCCGCGATCGCGGGTGCCGCTGACTCCTTCGGCGGGTCCAGAAAGGCGATGTAGCCGGAGAGGACGAGGTCGCGCTCGTCCTCCTTCGTGAAAGTCGGCTGGCGCGTGACGTCGCGGTGCGCGACCGCGAGGACTCGAAATCCTTGTGCGCTCAACGCGTCGTACTGCTCGCGCAG
>DATGDQ010000469.1:0-3330 GCA_035310785.1 Gemmatimonadaceae bacterium
GTGCGATCGCCTGGTTCGCCCTGCAGCTCAACGACTCGCACACCTATTTCGCTCCGCCGGCGCAGACCCTGTCCGCCGATTACGGGTGGAACATGGCGATGTTCGGAGACAGCTGCCTCATCATTTCCGTGAAGCCGGAGAGCGATGCGGCAAGACAGGGCGTTCACGTCGGCGATCGACTGATCAGCATCAACGGCATTGCGCTGACCCGCGACAACCTGTGGCAGCTGAGCTATGTCTATCGGTTGCTGCGTCCGCAGCCGAGCCTGCGCGTGGTGATCAGTGCACCGGGTGGCGACGCGCGCGCTCTGGAGCTGGCAGCAAAGGTACATCAGCGCAGCGCGATCATCGATCTCACCGGTGCCGACGGTGGCCGGGACATCAATCAGCTCCTGAGAGACGGAGACAACGATCGCGAGAGCATGGAAAGCCAGGTCGTAGACTATGGCGACCAGGTCGTGATCTGGAAGATGCCGACGTTCATCGTCCCGCTCGACGCGATTCGTGCTGCGGTCCGACAGGCGAGGAAGCGACGCGCACTCGTGATCGACTTGCGCGGGAACGGAGGCGGATACGTGCAGTCGATGCTCGAGATGGTGAAGCAGGTCGATCGCGACTCCGTGGTCGTGGGCTCGCTTCGCGAGCGCCACAAGTCTTCTGCGCTCGTGGCGAAGGGTGGCGGTGCCGATGCGTTTGCAGGCAAGCTCTTCGTGCTCGTTGATAACCGGTCGGCATCCGCCTCGGAGATGTTTGCGCGCACGATGCAGCTCGCCGGACGCGGGACCGTGATCGGCGATCGGACAGCGGGCGCCGTGATGGTCTCCAGATACTACCCGCTCTCGATCGGAATGGAAACCAGAATCTTCTTCGGTGTTCAGGTCACCGATGCGGATGTCATCATGAGCGACGGCGGCCGGCTCGAGCGCGTCGGTGTAACGCCGGACGAGTTGCTCATCCCTGCGTCGACGGATCTCGCGTCGAACCGCGATCCTGCGCTGGCACGCGCGCTCACGCTGGCGGGCGTGCCGACCGATGCGGCGAAAGCGGGGACGCTACTGCGCGAGATGCACAGATGACGCGAGTCATCGGCGTCAGCGCACGAGCGTCATGAGCTCATCGACGGAGCATCGGAGCACGGGCTTGTCGGGATCGGACAGATCCATCTGGTCCCACCGCGCGCGTCGTCCATGCGCTCGCCGGTGCAGGCCGAGTGCGCGGAATGGCGAGAGGCGGAGAACGGGCGCTGCCAATCGCTCGAGCAACGCTTCCGGGCCGAGGTGATACGACTCGACGACGATCTCTTCGCCGTCCCTGCGCGCGCGAATTTCCTCGATGCGTCCTGCTCGGCGTCCCGAGGGATCCCTGACCTCTCTGTCGAGCAGCAGCTCGACATTGATGCTGCGCGTGGCCACCTCAGCTCCCCGGAATGCGGGCGATGATGTGATCGCGAACCCAACGCTCGGTCTCGCGTGCCGCCGAACGTGTGCCATCGATGTCGATCTTGACTACGCGGCCGAGATGGACGATCCGATCCGCCTCGATGCGATATGGCTCGCTCGCGCGTGGGGAGAGCCGGCGCCCGAGCCATGCGACGGTTCGCCGGAAGGGGCCCGGCAGCCGGCGCGCGAGCGTTTGTGCGCCGAGCTCCACGTGCGTGATGCGCGGCGGGGCATCGGCGCGGTACGACATCACGATGCCATCGACGCGGCCGAGCGGCTCGCCGTTGCGATCCACGAGCTGCTTGTCGAGGAGGTCCCGCACGAGAGCGATCTCCATCAGCTTCCCATGACCTCGAGGGGAATCGACACCACCGCGAGCACGAACGCGAGGCCCACGATCGCGCACACGACCGCGTTCGAGATCCACCCGTTCCCATACTTTCCAACGTACCGCGAATCGTTCATGAGAATGAGAAACGGCACGATCGCGATGGGGAGGAGCGCTCCCGTCAGCGCCATGGACATGAGCGTGATCGCGAGCGGATCCACGCCCAGCATCACGATCAGCGCTCCCCCCACCAGCGTGACGGTGTAGACGAGCGAGAAGCGGGCAGCATCGCGCGGACGCGCATCCTCGCTCCACTTCCAGCCGAATCCCTGCGCCACGAGATAGGCAACCGAGAGCGCGATCTCCAGCATGGCGCCGAAGCAGGCGATCCCCAGCGCTGCGGCGAAGAGAAAGAAGCCCCACCGTCCCATGACCGACGTGAGCATGAGTGCGATCTGATCGAAGCGCTCAATGCGAATGCCGCGAGGCACGAACACGAGCGCAGCAACGATCAACACCGCGATCGCCAGCCCTCCACCGAACGACATTCCGAGTGTGGCCGAGACGCGATTCACCGGCACGTCCGACTCGTTCCACTTGTCTTCGACCGCACCCGCCGAATAGAAATAGAGGAGGTAGGGCGCGATCGACGCACCCAGTATGCTCACGGCGATGAACCAATAGCGCATCGGCTCGTGCCGCGGCATCGAGGGAAGTGCGGCATGCGCCGCACGCCCCCAGTCGGGATGGAGTTTGAATGCCGCGATCACGAACACGATCGTGACGAGGCCGAGCAGCGACGCGCCCTTCTCAACCACGCTGAAGGTCCCCTTCCACAGGAGCAGCCAGGCGGCGAACGCCCCGACGGGCGCCCACCAGGGGAAAGAGATTCCGGTCACGAGTTGCAGCGCGAGACAAAGTCCGCCCAGCTCGGATGCCATGACGAGCAGCGCGAGCACGCTCATCGCGACGAGCGGAACGAGAAAGAAGGGATAGCCGAAGCGATCCCGCATCGCCCCGGCGAGCGTCTGCTTGCTCACCGCCGCGAGCCTGCCCGACATCTCGACGAGAAAGATCAGGCAGACAGTTCCGAGCACGATCGCCCAGATGAGCTGAAATCCGAATGCCGCGCCGGCCTGTGCCGATGTCGCGAGTGACCCGACCTCAAGGAAACCACCGATGCTCGTGACGATTCCGAGCGTGATCTCGAGCAGCTTCTTCACTGGAGCGCTGCCTGACGAAGAAGACTGTCCGCATTCACGCGCGGCACATCGCGAATGAGGCGCGTCGCCGCGCCGCGATCGTTCGTGCGCACCGCGTGCTCGAGCGTATCGATGCGTGCGCGCGTTCCGCCAAGCGCAGCGCCGAGTCGGGCACGCGCCTCCGCGGGCACGTCATCTTTCCGCACTTTCTCACTCTCGGCGCGCAGCTCCTCGTTCGCGCGCTCGAGCGTGCGTGCTGCATACGCGTCCGGAATGGCGCGCCCGATCCACTCCGCGCCGACGAAGCGCGCCGTCTCTTCCCACGCCACGCGCACGCGCTCGTGCTCCTCGATGCGCTCCG
>DATGDQ010000470.1:0-19562 GCA_035310785.1 Gemmatimonadaceae bacterium
CACGAAGCCTCGCGCCAGTGCGACCTATGCTGCTGCGTCACCACGTGGAGACGGTCCGGCCGGCGGCGCTCCGCTCGCGCGCGCATCCACCGGAGAAGCGGCCGCGCCCCTGCCGGGAATCACGACCGCCGAGGCCGAGGCTGAGGGGATGATCGCACCGAAGACCGCGACGTTGCTTCCTGCGCTCGGAATGATCGGCGTAGGCGCGATGCTTCTCGGGATATTCTTTCTTCGCGTTCGCCGGCCGCGACTCCGCTCGCGATAGACCGCTGCACTGCATGAAAGAAAACGGGACCCGATTGCCGGGTCCCGTTTTTCATTCGACAGCTGCGACTCCGAGTGGGCGCGTCTACGGACGACGGCCCCCGCCACCGCCACCACCGCGACGTCCACCACCACCGCCGCCACCCCCGCCACCGCCACCCCCACCGCTACGCTCGGGTGGGCGCGACCGCGGTTCCGCGCGAGGCTCAGCGCGCGGCTCCGACCGTGGCTCGGCGCGTGGCTCCGAGCGGGGCTCGGCGCGTGGCTCGACCCGCGTCGGACGCGAGTCCATGCGCGGCTCGGAGCGAGGCTCCACTCGGGTCGGACGGGAGTCCATGCGCGGCTCGGAGCGAGGCTCGACGCGCGTGGGCGCGGACTGTCCATCCGCTCTCGACATCCCGGCTCCGTCGATGCGTGATCCGGGGCGCATGCCCGGCTGTTCCACCGGACGAGCGTTCTCGATTCGCGTCGGGTAGCTCCTCTGCACCGTCGGCAACTCGCGCCGGCCGCCATAGCGATTCGGCGACTCGATACCGCGCGAGGGACCACGCTGCACGTTGAAGCGCGACACTCCATAGAGCGGAGACGTGCCCGGTCGCGTGCTCACGAACGAGCCACGATTCCGGTATCCGATCGAGCTGTTCGAGCCGAGCCCCCAGACCGGCGTTCCCGTGTAGCCGCCGCCGGGGCCGAGAACGATGGGTTTGTGATTGTAGCTCCAGCCGTGTCCCAGCGTGTAGCCGTAGCCCGCCGCACCGTAGCCGTAGCCCGGACGGAAATAGTAGTGGCCGTACCGGGGGTAGCCGTAGCCATACCCGTAATACGGGTACCCGAAGTACGGATAGCCGTACCCGTACGGATATCCATAACGACCGTAGTGACCAAAGAAGCTGCCGAAGCCGATGCTCAGGCTGAAGTACGAGGGCGACGGGTAGTAGCCGTCGCACCACGGATCCCAGGAGCCGTAAAAGCAGCCGTAGTACGACGAGCCCGGGATGATGTAGGCATGCGTCGTGGAGGCGTATGGAGCTTCCGCCGTATACGTCGTCACGTCGTAGTCGAAGTGATTCCCCTCGGCCATCTGCTCGACGATGTTCGTCATGGCGGCTTCCGGATCGCTTCGCGTGAGCGAGTCGTCGTCGAGCCGCGCGTAATCCCAATGATTGTTGCGAACGAAGTCGTCAAGGCGATACGGGTCCATCGCGACGGCGGCGTATACCGTGCCGGTGCCGGCGGTCGTGACCTGAAATGCGTCGCGATCACCGCGCCCACGAATCTCGTATTCCTGGCCGCCCTTCAGAAAATTGTCGTCGCCCGGATCGACGGGAAACAACACGCGAACATGCCCATTCGCGTCCTCGTGCAGCACGATGACATAGCCATCGTCGCGCACGCGAACGGTCACGCGGGCACGATCGCCCCGATCGTAGTTCTGATGATTGAGCGAGACCCGGATGGCGGGCTCCGAACCCGTAGCTGCGGGAGCAGGCGCCTTCGTGGGCGCCGCAGCCGTAACGACGGAGAGAACGAACGGCAGTATGGCGGAAATCATGGATCCTCCTGTGGCATCCCGAATCCCTGGCCCGCTGTCTCAGCGGAAAGCCCGACTCGCTCCCCCTAACTAGGCGATCTTTGTGCCGAGTCGCAAGTTCTTATTATTCATACGCTTGAAATTCCGAAGCGTTGAAGAATGTCATCCGGTTCGGACAATGGGTGTACGCGCCGTGTGACACCGTTCCGGCCGTTTTTTTCAGCCCGGCCTTCGATCGATGGCGCCCCTCGATTTGCTGGCGGATGACTTGCACCTCTCTTCTGCATGACCGAGTCACGGATATTCCTGCTCTCTCCCGCCTTCTGCGGTGGTGAGCGCGCCAAGCTCCTCTTCAATTCCGCGGCCTCCTTTCCGCTCGCGCTTCGGCTGCGAGGGGAAGGCGTTCCCGTCGGTGATCTCTTCGCCTTTCTGAGCGGACTCTACTTTCGCGGAAAGATCGCCTACGCTCGCGCCTTCGCGCGCCCACCCCAGGACGTACCCGGCGCGCTCGTGATCACGCCCACTCGAGGGCTCCTCGATCCCGACACGCTCCTGACACTCGACGACATGCGCGAGTTCGCCGAGGTGAACATCGCTTCCCAGTCGGACCGCTTCCTCGAGCCGCTCGCGCGCGACGCGCGCACGCTCGCCGCGTCGAGTGGCAATGCCCCGGCAATCCTGCTCGGCAGCATCGCCACCGACAAGTACGTCGGCACCCTCGCCGGCGCTTTCGGCGACCGACTTCACTTTCCGCAAGCATTCGTAGGCCGCGGCGACATGAGCCGCGGCGGACTCCTGCTCCGCAGCGTGCGTGAATCTACGGAGCTCCCGTACATCCCGGTGTCGGGCGCAACGCGACGCGGCGCGCGGCCGCCCAAGCTCGTGCCGATTCGCTGATGCCGGCCGCGACGAAGTCTCGCTCATCGCCCAGGCGCGCTTCGTCGATCGTACCCGCAGGCATCCGCGACGCGGAGGTGACGGCGAGCGGCCACGCCGTCTCGCTCACGAATCTCGAGAAGGTCTTCTGGCCCAGGCTCGGGATCACGAAGGGCGATCTGCTCCGCTACTACGCCTCGGTCGCACCCGTGCTGCTCCCGCATCTTCGCGATCGCGCGATGGTCATGAAGCGCTACCCGAACGGCGCGACGGGGAAGTGCTTCTTCATGAAGCGGGCGCCCTCGCCGCGGCCGGACTGGATCGAGACCTGCGCGATCGAGCACGGATCGGGAAGCATCATCGATTTTCCCATGGTGCAGGATCTCGCGTCGCTGCTCTGGGTGGTGAATCTCGGCTGCATCGATCTCAATCAATGGTACGCGCGCTGCGATGACGTGAATCGTCCCGACTATCTGCACTTCGACCTCGATCCCGTGGTGGGCGCGAGCTTCGCGCGCGTGCGCGAAACCGCGCTCCTCGTTCGCGACGCACTCGAAGCGCTCGGCATGACTCCGCTCGCCAAGACCACCGGCTCGAGCGGGATTCACATCTACGTGCCGATCGTGCGGGGGCCGCTGCAGAAGCAGGTATGGACCTTCGCGAAGGAGTTCGCGCGCGTGATGGCGGCGCGCGCGCCGAAGCTGATCACGGCCGAGTACCGCATCGCGCAGCGCCCTCGCGGACACGTGCTCGTGGACTACAACCAGAACGCCTGGGGCCGCACACTCGCTTCCATATACTCGCCGCGGCCGACGCCTCGCGCCGCTGTGTCCACGCCGGTCACGTGGGCGGAGATCGAGAAGGGGATCGAGATCGACGACTTCCGGATCGACAACGTTCCCGCACGCATCGAGAAGATCGGTGATCTGTGGAAGCCGCTGCTGGCTTCGCGCGGGCGCTTCAAGATGGAGAGTGTGATGTGAGCCTCCCGATACCGCGCAGGTACGCGCCGATGGAGGCGCTGCAGGTAGGAGAGCTTCCAACGGGGAGCGAGTGGCAGTACGAGCCCAAGTGGGATGGCTTTCGATGCATCGCGTTCCGTGACGGAGCTCGCATCGATCTCATGTCGAAATCCGGAAAGCCGCTTGGCCGCTACTTTCCGGACATCGTCGAGGCGCTCGAGGGATTGCGAGCGACGCGCTTCGTGATCGACGGCGAGATCGTGATCCCCGTCGGCAGGATCCTGTCGTTCGATGAGCTCCTGCTGCGGATTCATCCGGCGGCGAGCCGAGTGCGCACGCTCGCGGCAGCGCATCCGGCCATGCTGATCGTGTTCGATCTGCTGGTGGACGACGAAGGGCGATCGCGCGTGCACGAGCCTCTCTCGCGGCGCCGCGCGGCGCTCGAGGTGTTCGCGACGAAGTATCTCGCCGGCGGGGGCGCGGTGCGTCTGTCGCCTGCCACCACGTCCGAGCGGACGGTGAAGCGATGGTATGCGTCGGTCGGATCCGCGCTCGATGGCGTGATCGCAAAGCGGCTGGATCTCCCGTACCAGAGTGGCGAACGCACGGGAATGCAGAAGCTGAAGCAGAAGCGCACGGCAGACTGCGTGGTCGGCGGCTTTCGCTATGCCTCGAAGGGAAAGATCGTGGGCTCGCTTCTCCTCGGCCTCTACGATGAGCAGGGGCTGCTCAATCACGTCGGATTCTGTTCCGCGATCTCGGCGAAGGCGCGTGAGGAGCTTACGCCGAAACTCGAAGCGCTCGTACGAGCACCTGGGTTCACGGGGCAGGCACCGGGTGGCCCGAGCAGGTGGAGCACCGAGCGGACTGGCGAGTGGGAGCCGCTCGCGACCAAGCTGGTAGTGGAGGTGGAGTACGATCACTTCACCGGAGGGCGCTTTCGGCACGGCACCGGATTTCTGCGCTGGCGTCCGGACAAGGCACCTCGACAGTGCACGATGAAGCAGGTGGAGCGAGAAGCGGCCTCATCGCTCTCGCTACTGGGCGCCGCGACGCGATCGGCCACGCGCCGATCTGCGGCGAGCCGGGAGAAGGCCTCATCGACGGGCCCATCCGCATCACAGCGGAAGAAACGGAGGAAAGACGCGCGAAGGAAGCAGTAGCGGGCCGGGCGGTATGTCTCTTGCCCTTTCAGTGAGCATCACGACCCGAGGACTTTATGAAACGAGTGTACGTGCTGGTGGCGCTGTGCGCCGTGATTGCCGGATGCGCTGTCTCGACGCAGCAGGAAGTGCAGATGGGACAGAGCTACGCGTCGCAGCTCAATTCGCAGTTGCCGATCGTCAACGATGCGGTGGTGGAGCAATACATCAACCAGCTCGGTGACTCGATTGCCCATCTGACGGGCAGGGGCGATCTGGATTGGCACTTCTTCGTCGTGAACACCGACGTCGTGAACGCATTCGCGCTGCCCGGCGGCTTCATCTACGTGAATCGCGGCGTGATCGAGCGCGCGGACAAGATGGATGAGCTGGCGGGTGTAATGGGCCACGAGATCGGGCACGTGGTGAAGCGGCACTCGGTGAAGCAGATGCAGCAGCAGCAGGGCGCGAACATTGGTGTGGCGCTCGCCTGTGTGCTGACGAAGGTATGTGAGAGCCAGGCGTCGCAGGCGGCCATTCAGGTTGGCGGAGCAGCGGTGTTCGCCAGCTTCAGCCGTCAGGACGAAAAGGAAGCGGACGAGGAGGGCTTCAAGAACGTCGTCCGCGCCGGGATAAGTCCGAAGGGACTCGTGAGCTTCTTCCAGAAGCTGATGGCGGAGCAGAAGGGCGGTGGATCACCAGTCGATGCGTGGTTCAGCGATCACCCGCTCACGCAGGACCGCATTGCGGATGTTCAGGGGCTCATCGACAAGTTGGATCCGGCGATCCTGCGTACGCTAACCGAAGACTCGAAGGCCTTTCACGAGTTCAAGGATCGCGTGCACGCGCTGCCGCCGGGACCGCCGCCCAAGCAGGGAACGCCCTGATCGGCTAGCGCGCGGGGATTGCGGTGTAAACGACGCGCATCGCGCAGCTCTCGGACGCGGTGCGCGCGTGATAGCGGAGGGTGAGCGCGCCTGGGTGGGATCCCGCCTTCTCCACCGGCGATGCGACTTCCGGCACGTTCGTGAGATCGTGCCACTTCGCTCCGTCGTCGTTGGACCACTGGACCTGGGTGCGCGCGGCGCTGTCGTCGGACGGGAGCGTGCGCGCGACGCACGGGGTGATCTCGGCGATCGTGATCACGTAGGACAAATCGCCTTCGGACGAGATCGGAGCGGGTGTGTCGGCCTCGGTCCAGCCATCGGTGCCCGACGCGGCAGGGAAGTGGAGGCTCGCGATGACGGGCTCCGTGGTCGCGAAGATTCCCCAACGTACGTGCGTTCTCACGACCGGGCCGTCGTCCGCGCTCGCGTTGCTCGACGCGGGTTCGGCGGTGGAGAGGACTGCGACTGCGGCGATCGCGGCGACAGCGTACGGGAGAAATGGCGGCATCTTTTATTGCAGCGAGACGAATGAGTGACGATCGCTAGCAACAAGAGACGCGGCACGCATGAAAAGGAAACCGTCTTGCGGTTACCAGCGCACAGGCTCATCAATCAGAAGGCACATACGAGCGAAATGCGTGTACCAGTGGGGGTGCCGGGGGAGGGTGGCGCGGGGAATGCAATGTTGTGTTTCAGACGAAACAGGCCATCAAGGCGGGGCGATGCGGAACAGCAGGAATCGGATGCGGCGGTTGACGGTGATGGGCGCAGTCACGATGGGCGCCTTCGCGCTCACTCTCTCCACATCCTCGTGTGCGATGATGAGGCATGGTGCTCGCGCCGGGAGGCCCGGCCTCGAGGTCGTCGTCAGCAACGATGTGCGGCCGGCGCGCGACGTCGTGGTGTTCCTCCAGCGCCCAAACGGAGTAAAGCTCCGGCTCGGTACTGTCGAGTCCGATTCGACTCGCACGCTCACCTATCCGTCGCAGCTGGATCAGGGCGACTATCAACTGGTGGCGCAGGATAATACGGGAATCGCGGTAGTATCTCAGCACGTGTCGCTCTCGTCGAACGAACAGCGAGTGGTGTGGCAGCCGGGGGCGCGCAACGCGGTCACGAGCATACTTCGCTAGATCGGTTGGGGGCTCTTCGGAGCCTTTTTTTTCACCCTTGATCTTCGGGATTTCTTCGGGTATCGTACACATCCCCGATGGCCGGAGCCGCCTGTGTTGCGCACGCCGAATCTCGAATCGAAGCTCGAGCTCCTCATGTCGCTCGCTGGCGACGATCGCGAAGGCCTCCCTACTCAGCTGCCGCCGAGGCTCAGGCATGCGAACGACGTGGGAGCGCTCCGTCCGCTGAATCTGCGGCCCGTGCGCATCGGCAGTGGTGGGCCGCGCGTGACGCTCATGCGGATCCTCATGACGAATGCGTGCAGCTTCAACTGTCACTACTGCCCCATGCGCCGGGACCGGGACATGCCGCGCACGCTGCTCAAGCCCGCGGAGCTCGTCCGAATATTTCTCGCGGCGGTGGCGCGCGACTGGTGCACGGGGCTCTTCCTCACGACGGGCATTCCTGGCCGCCCCGTGAAGGTGATGGACGATCTGATCGAGGTGCTCTCGCTGCTTCGTGAGACGCATCGATTCGCGGGATACATCCACGTGAAGATGGTGCCTGGCGCAGAGACGGCGCAGATCGAGCGGCTCACATCACTCGCGACGCGGGTGTCGCTCAATCTCGAGGCGCCGTGCGGCGACTCGCTGGCGCGCATCGCGCCGGAGAAGAATCTGAGCACGGCACTGGTGTCGCTGGAGCGCGTGCGCGAGCGAGTGAACGAGCGCAGGCACGAGGAGCGCGAGGGGCGTCCGCGCGATGCGCTGCATCCCGGCGGCGTCGCCGGCATGACGATGCAGTTCGTCGTGGGCGCCACTCCGGACACGGATCGCACGATTCTCGGCAAGGTGTCCGAGCTCTATGCGTCGCGGGGCATACACCATACGCACTTTGCGGCCTTTCGTCCGATTCGGAACACGCCGCTCGAGAATTTGCGCGCCGCACCGGCGGTGAGAGAGCAGCGCCTGTATCAGGTGGACTATCTGCTGCGCGATTATGGATTCGCGCCGCGCGAGGTCGTGTTCGACGCGGATGGAAATCTGCCGCTCGCGCACGATCCGAAAACGGCGTGGGCCTTGGCGCACCCCGAGCACTTTCCCATCGAGGTGCGCACCGCAGCGCGAGAGCAGTTGCTGCGCGTACCGGGCATTGGTCCGGCGAGCGCGCGCCGAATCGTGATGGAGCGAGCATCCACGCAGCTCCGCGGACTGGCCGACTTGCGAGCCATGGGCGTGGTCACCGCGCGTGCGGCGGGCTTCCTCACTCTCGGCGGACGCAGGTTGCAGAGCGTACGGTGGTCCGAGCAGCTCGGATTCTGGCGGCCCGAGGAGGAAGCGGGCGCTTACCACATTCAATACGAAGTGAGCCCGGGCACGTTCCGGTAGCGGTCATCGATGAACTCACGCGGAGTTGCGCGATCGCGGTGCCCGCGATAGGCTCGCGGAATGTTCATCACTCACTCGATGGTTCGGCGCACAGTCACCCTGGTCGTCAGTGCGCTCACGTGCGCGTTCCTCGTGCGCGGTTTGGGCGCGCAGGCGGGAACGGCAGTCGCATCTCCGGCCCCCGCCCGCATCGCAATCGCCGATTCCGGTCGACTCACGCTCGAGCGCATCTACTCGTCGAACGAGTTCGAGACGCAGGGCGACCCTTCCCTGCGCTGGACGGATGATGGAAAGGGGTACACGGCGCTGGAGCCGGCGCCCGGCGCGCGAGGTGGACGCGATCTGGTGCGCTACGACGCCGCAAGCGGCAAGCGCACGCTCGTGGTGCCGGCGAGCAGCCTGGTGCCGCCCGGCGATTCCACCCCGATCGAGATCGAGGACTATCAAATCTCGCGGGACGGACGTCGCGTCCTCTTCTTCACCAACGCACGTCGTGTGTGGAGGATGTACACGCGCGGTGACTACTGGACGTTCGACCTCACCAGCGGTTCGCTCCGAAAGCTCGGCGGAGCGGCAGCCGCCCCCTCTACTCTCATGTTCGCGAAGTTCTCCCCCGATGGCGCACGCGTCGCGTACGTCCGGGCGAACAATCTGTACGTGGAAGACCTCGCGACCGGCGCGATCACGCCGCTCACGACGGACGGCTCCCGGACCATCATCAATGGCACGTTCGACTGGGTCTACGAAGAGGAGCTCAATCTTCGCGACGGCTTTCGGTGGAGCCCTGATGGCAGGCGCATCGCGTACTGGCAGCTGAACGACGCGGGGGTGCGCGACTACCTGCTCCTCGACACGACCGACTCGCTCTACTCGTTCACGATCCCAATCCAGTATCCCAAGGCCGGCACCACGAACTCGGCCGCGCGCGTGGGCGTGGTGAGCGCGAGCGGCGGCGCGACACAGTGGATCGCGGTGCCCGGCGATCCGCGCGAGCACTACATCGCGCGGCTCGAGTGGGCGGCGAATTCTGACGAGGTTGTGCTGGAGCAGCTCGACCGCCGGCAGCACACGTTGCTCGTGATGCTCGGCGACGCGCGTACCGGTGCCGCGCGCACGGTTCTGTCCGAGAAGGACAGCACGTGGGTGGAGGTGGTCGACGATCTGCGGTGGGTGGAGTCGGGGCGACGCTTCACGTGGGTGAGTGAGCGCGATGGCTGGCGGCGACTGTATTCGGTGTCTCGCGACGGCGCATCGATTCGCCCGATCACGAACGGCGCATTCGATCTCCAGAATCCCGCCGCGGCATTTGGTGAGCCGTTCGTCGTGGGCGTCGACAGCGCAGCGGGCTGGATCTATTTCACGGCATCGCCCGATGCGCCGACGCAGCTGTACCTCTATCGATCGCGGCTCGACGGCCGCGGACGCGCGGAGCGCGTGACACCGGCGGGGCAGACGGGCACGAACCTGTATTCGGTGGCCCCCGGTGGTCGGATGGCGCTCCACATCCACTCGACCTTCACGTCGCCGCCGACATACGAGATCGTGAGGCTGCCGAGCCACGCGACCGTGCGCGTGGTCGCGGACAACGGTCAGGTGCGAGCGCGTCTTGCGCAGCTCCAGCGCGGCGAGGCGAAGTTCATGCGGGTCCCGACACGCGATGGCGTTCCGCTCGACGCGTGGGTGATGACGCCGCCGGGATTCGATCCGGGCAGGAAATACCCGGTGCTCTTCTACGTCTACGGAGAGCCGGCAGGGCAGACGGTGCTCGATCAATGGACGGACGACTATCTCTGGCGTCTGATGCTGACGCAGCACGGGTACATCGTCGCGAGCATCGACAATCGCGGCGCGCCTGCGCCGCGCGGGCGCGCGTGGCGACGGAGCATCTACGGCGCGATCGGCGTGCTCGCCAGCCAGGATCAGGCGGATGGCGCGCGTGCGCTCGCGAAGGAGCTACCGTACATCGACTCGACGCGCATCGGCGTGTGGGGCTGGAGCGGTGGCGGCTCGATGACGCTCAACCTCATGTTCCGCTCGCCGGAGCTGTACAAGGTGGGAATGGCGGTGGCGCCGATGCCGGATGAGCGGCTGTACGACACCATCTACGAAGAGCGCTACATGGGATTGCCGAGCGAAAACGCGGAGGGATACAGAAGAGGCTCGCCGCTCACGTATGCGGCGAACTTGCGCGGCGATCTGCTCGTGGCGCACGGCACCGGCGATGACAACGTGCACTATCAGGGAACGGAGCGCCTCATCAATGCGCTCGTGGCAGCGAATCGTCCATTCACGATGATGGCGTATCCCAATCGCTCGCACTGCATCTGCGAGGGGCCGGGCACCACGCTTCATCTATTCGGCGTGCTCACACGGTATCTCGAGGCGCATCTGGCCGCGGGCCCGGCGGCGCAGACGGGAACCGGCACGCACTGAGCGCGCCGGGTCTCGACCGCTCGCCTGCAGACTGCCTACCTCGAGCTGCCCGTGTAGGTGACGCGCCAGATGCGGCCGTTCATGTCGTCGGCGATGTAGAGCGAGCCGTCCGGAGCGACGGCGAGACCGGCGGGGCGATATTTCGCGGTGGTGGGCTGTGGATTCGGCACGCCCGCGAAGCCGTTGGCGAAGGTCTCGTACCCACCCGTGGCTGATCCACCGGAGAACGGAACGAAGACCACGCGGTATCCGCCCTGCGGCTCTGGCGCGCGATTCCAGGAGCCGTGGAACGCGATGAAGGCGCCGCCCTTGTACTGCGAGGGAAACTGCGAGCCGTTGTAGAACGCGAGCGCATCGGGCGCCCAGTGCGCGGGGAAATACGCGGCCGGCGGGATCTTCTTGTCGCACACGCCCACGGCCTTTCCACCGTCTCCCCCGTACTCGGGTGCGAGCACGAGCTTCTTCTGGGTCGAATCGAAGTAGCACTCCGGCCAGCCGTAATCTCCGCCCTTCTGGATTTTCAACAGCTCCTCCGCGGGCAGATCCGCGCCCTGCTGCGGCGTGTAGAGTGCCGGCCAGTTCTCGCGGAGCTGGTCGCGTCCGTGCTGCGTCGAGTAGAGCTGGCCCGAGGGATCGAACGCGATCCCCACCGCGTTGCGAATGCCCGTGGCGTAGCGGCCTGCAGGGGAGAACTGCTGTCCGGTCTTGTTCGCATCGTAGCTCCAGATACCGCCGCGCGTCTCCAGCTCCGTGCAGGGATTGTGGCCCGGCGACTTGAGGGTGCGGTTCTTCAACTGACACGAGTTCGACGCCGATCCAAGGTCGATGAAGAGTCGCCCGGAGCTGTCGATCGCGAACGGATGCATCGGGTGGTCACCGGTGAGCGGCAGTCCGCTCAGGATCGTCGTCGGAGCGCCGGCGAGCGTGAAGGCGGAGTCCATGGGGTAGCGTACGACCTTGTCCTTCGACTCGACGTACAGTCCGCCGTGGTAGAGCGCGATGCCGGTACCACCCGCACCTCCGTTCGCGAGCGAGTCACCGAATCGCCGGATGACATCGGCGCGGCCGTCGTGATTCGAATCGCGAAGCGCGACCAGGAACGGATGCGGAGGCGTGGTGCCTTCCGCGTAATACTTTCCGCTCCACGTGTTCGCGTACACGTCTCCATTCGATGCGACCACCAGATGACGAACGTGCCCGAGGGAATCCGCGAAGATCGTCGCGCAGAAATTCGGCGGGAGAGTGAGTCCGCCGTTGTCACCCGCGCATGGCGTGCTGGATGCGACCGCGCCCGTTGCGGTGGAGTCTGCGGCGGGCGGCTTGTCGCTCGAGCGAGAGCAGGCGCCCGCGAGCATCGCGGCACCGAGCATCGAGATTCGAGCGAGCTTCATTCCTGATCCATGCATGTGTGGAACACTCCTTCGTTTGCGTTCGCGCGCAGGGGCGCTATTTGGTGGACGATGGCCATTCCCAGAGCTCGAACTTGTTCGCGACGAGCGACACGATGCCCACGCGCGAGCGAGCCGCATCCATGCTGACATCTGCCGGTTGATACGGCAGCTTGGTGATTCGCGGAACGAGCTTGGGACCCTGAAGCACCGACACGCTCGAATCATTCCAGCTGGTGATGAGGATGCTGCCGTCGCGCTCGACCTCGACTCCATCGAACATCCCCTTGCCCTTCGCGACATCCTTGGGGCCGGGATCACCGACGCGCCACTCCTGAACGGATGGGCCGGAGAATGGAGCGAGAACGAAGCGTTTGGCGCGCTGGTCCCAGTCGATTCCGTCCGGGCTCGAGAGCAGCGGTGTCGACACCGCGACGCTCACACTGCGATCGTGTGCCACGTGGAGAATGCGATCGGGTCCGGTATGACTGTCCATTCCGTTGGGCTCGACCTTCACACCGGTGTCGGTGATGTAGAACTCGCCTGTCGAGTCGATGGCCAGATCGTTGAGAAAGAGCGCCTTCAGGGGTGACAGGTCGACGGTGGTGATCGGCGCACCTGTCTGCGTGTTGAAGCCGCGCAGCTTGTCGATGTCGAGCACCCACAGCGTGTCTCCCTGCACGCGCGATCCCATCGGGCCATCGAGCTGCACCTTGTTGCGGCCACCCTGAATGAAGTGCAGGCTGTCCATCACGCCGTCGGCGGTGATGCGCGAGATGAAGCCGTTGCCGTCCTTCACGCCGGCCGACCCGTTGATGTTGCTCACGAAGTAGACGTTCAGGTTGGGATCGAACGAAACCGCCTCGGGCTGCGACAGGCCCTCGACGGAGGCAATGCGCTGCGGCTGCGCGCTGGTCGTCTTCGCAGCCTTCGACTTGCACGCACCGGCCAGGAGGATGAGCGCGATTGTGACTGTGACTCTGGCCAGCGATGCGGACGGACGGTTCATTCGTCGTTCTCCGAGCGGGTAATGGGCGAGCGGGACGTTGTTCATCGGCCGAGCAACTTCATGGCCTCGGGGTGGTAGCGGTCGCCGGCGGCGGCGCCCTTCGGTGCGATCTCGTCGATGCGCTCGAGATCTGCGCGCGTGAGCGACACGCGGATGGCGCCTACGTTCTCCTCGAGATATTGGCGGCGCTTGGTGCCGGGAATGGGAACCATGTCGTCGCCCTGCGCGAGCACCCACGCAAGCGCGAGCTGAGAGGGCGTGCATCCCTTCTCGGAGGCGAGCCGCTGGATGTGGCGCACCAGCTCGAGATTCTTCTCGAAGTTCTCGCCCTGGAAGCGCGGTGAGTTGCGCCGGAAATCGTCGGAGCGGAAATCCTCGATACTCTTGTACGCGCCGGTGAGAAATCCGCGCCCGAGTGGCGAGTAGGGAACGAATCCGATCCCCAGCGCGCGGCAGGTCGGAATGATCTCGTCTTCGGGATCGCGGGTCCAGAGCGAGTATTCGGTTTGCAGCGCCGAGATCGGATGCACCGCGCACGCACGACGCAGCGTCGCTGGCCCGGCCTCGGAGAGCCCGATGTACCTGATCTTTCCCTGGCGCACGAGATCGGCCATCGCACCCACCGTGTCTTCGATGGGTGTGTTGGTGTCGACACGATGTTGATAGTAGAGATCGATGGTGTCGATGCCGAGTCGCTTGAGCGAGCCTTCCACCGCTGCCTGCAGGTAGTCGGGGCGGCCGTTGATTCCGCGCTTGAGCGGATCATTCGGATCGCGCACGATCCCGAATTTCGTCGCGATCACGAACTGGTCGCGCTTTCCCTTGATCGCCTTGCCGACGAGCTGCTCGTTGGTGTGCGGCCCGTACATGTCCGCGGTATCGAGGAAGTTCACCCCGAGCTCGAGTGCGCGGTGAATCGTCGCCACGGATTCGCCCAGGTCGCTGCGATCTCCGTAGAACTCCGACATCCCCATGCAGCCGAGTCCCATGGCGGACGTTTCGAGTCCCTGCGTGCCGAGCTTGCGAAGCTGCATTCGTTACCGATGGAAAACGTGAGCGCGACGACTGCGCGCCCGAAACCAGCGTGGGCTCCGGGCGCACGATGTCATTGCGTGAGGTCGATCAATGTGCGGCGCTGGCATGCACGGACGAGCGCTGCTCATCGTGCACTCCCTCCGCGAACTCCTCGATCATCTTCTTGTTGAATGCCGGAATGTCGTCGGGTTTGCGGCTCGTGACCAGCCCGTGGTCGGTCACGACCTGGCTGTCGGTCCAGTTGGCGCCGGCGTTTCGGAGATCCGTTTGCAGCGATGGCCACGACGTAACGTTCCGGCCGCGGGCGACGTCCGCCTCCACGAGCATCCACGGCCCATGACAGATCGCAGCGACGGGTTTGCCCGCCTCGAAGAACGCGCGGACGAAGTTCACGGCGCTTCGGTTCGTACGAAGGTGGTCGGGATTCATCACCCCGCCAGGGAGCAGCAGGGCGTCGAAATCATCGGGGGACGCGCTGTCGAGCGACACGTCGACCGGTATCTGCTCGCCCCATTCGGTGTGATTCCAGCCTCTGATCGAGCCCGGTTTCGGCGATACGACCCTGGTCTTTGCGCCTGCGGCATCGAGCGCCTTGCGAGGCTCGGTGAGCTCGACCTGTTCAACCCCATCAGTCGCGAGGATTGCGACGCGTTTGCCCGTGAGTGAGCGTGAATTTGCGGCCATGACAACAACTCCTGAACGATGAGTCCGTGCCGACGCGACGTCCGCATCGGCCGATAGTCATCGTTGCAAGGCACGAGCCTCGTGCGACGAGCGAACCGTGATTCGACTACGCGCTCAGCGCGATTTCCGCGGCGCGGGCGCAGAGTTCCCGCCGTCGGCGACGAAGCGCCAGGTCCCGTCTGCGCGACGCTTCCACACCGTGAGATAGTTGCTGTACGAGGTATCCTTACCGATGTGAATGATGGCGTCGCCGGATGTGAATGCGAGATCGCCCGACGGCGCGGCATCGGCGACGCGCGGTTCCCAGATGAGTGCGCCGGGTGCGAGCGGGGCGAGACCTTTCGCGACCGCCTCGCGACCGCAGGTGATCTCGCTCATGCCCGTGCCGATTTGTGCGCCGTCCGGCGCCACGAACTCGCGGAACGCCTCTCCGGCGCCGATTCTCTGCGAACGCGCGGAAAAGTCGAGATCGGCCGTGCGCACGGTCGCCACGGCCGTCGAATCGTTGGAGCGAACGTATTCGGGCGGCCCCGGATGCGCGCATGCCTCGGGAGCGGAGGCGGGCGCGTCCGCTCCGCCGGCCGAGATGAGCCATGCGACGAGCTTCCACGCATTGTCCTCTCGTCGCCAGAACGAGAGATACTGGATGGGCACGACCGAGGTGAGCGTATCGCTGCGCGCGACGCGCCGGCCGTAGCCATAAGTGTAGCCACGCGTTCCGTCGGCCGACGTCTCGGCGCGAATGGGTTGCCAGCTCAGCGTGCGATTCCTGAGGGCGTTGAGAGAGTCGAGCGCGGCAAGCACGCTGTCGCGCGTTCCAATGCGCGCGAGCGACGGCAGGAGCACCACGACGTCGGCGCTTGCTCCCGTCGCGATCGCCTCGTGCAGCGAGCGCGATGCGATGAGCGAGAGCGACGAGTCCGCCGAGACGAGCGACTGTCGCGCGGCGATCTGCGCGGCGGAGAGCGTTCCCGGGGCTCGCTCTGGCGAGGGGGTTGCCGGCGACGAGGAGGCGGAGTGCGAGCAGGCCGCGAGCGCGGCGGTCAGGGCGAGAATCGGGAATGTGCGCATGCCGACAAGGTGTGCGCGAGTGGCGAGGTTCGGCAACGGTGACGGCGGTGTGTTTGCAGAGATCGCACAGTCCCGCTCGTTCGATGTCAATGAAAATCGTGTCCCTTCCACCCTCGCAGCTCTTCCCCCGCCTTCAGCTCCCGAAACACCTCGCCGCGGAGATTGACCACGGTCTGTTCCACCTGCAGCGTGCCGCGCACGAGAATGAGCGGGGCGGTCGAGATCATGAGCGCCTGCTTCTCGAACAGCTTCGGCAGCACGACGACGTTCACCAGCCCTGTCTCGTCCTCGAGCGTCAGAAAGACGAATCCCTTCGCCGTGCCAGGCCGTTGCCGGCAGATCACGAGCCCCGCTGCGGCGACGTTGCGCGTGCCGTCCGGCAGCGCGAGAATCTCGCGCGCCGAGCGCACGCCGTTTTCGCGCAGCATCGCGCGGAGATGGCGCAGCGGATGGCCATTGAGTGAGAGTCCCGTCATCCGATAGTCCGACGCCGTGATCTCGCGCGGCGACATTGCCGCCACCGCTTGCGGCACATCGAGCTTGATGCGCGATGGCGCGAGCGGCCCCGCATCGCCGCGCTCGATCTCGAGCATCCGCCACACCGCCGCGCGCCGCCGCCTCGCGCTCGGCTCGTCCGGCACGAAGCAGTCGAGCGCCCCCGACTCGGCCAATGCGCGCAGGGCGCGCCGGTCGAGCCCCGAGCGCGCGACCACATCGCCGATCGATGCGAAGGTGCCGCCGCTCTCGACGGCGTGCTGCAGCAGTTCGCGCGACTTGCCGCCGATGCCGCGCACGAGCCGGAGGCCGAGCCGCACGGCGAAGCTGTTGGCCACAGGCTCGAGCGTGGAGTCGTAGCGCGAGCGCGAGCAATCCACCGGCAGCACGACTACGCCGTGGCGCTTCGCATCCTCGATGAGCGTGCCCGGCGAGTAGAAGCCCATCGGCTGCGCGTTCAGAATCGCCGCGAGAAATTCGGGTGCGTAGTAGTGCTTGAGATACGCGCTCGCGTACACGAGCAGCGCAAAGCTCGCCGCGTGCGATTCGGGGAAGCCGTAGTCGGCGAAGGCGTTGATCTGGTTGTAGATCCGCTGCGCGACATCCTGCGAGAACCCGTTCCGCAACATTCCGTCGATCATCTTCTGGCAGATGTCCGCCATCCGCTCGCGGCTTCGCTTGTGCCCCATCGCGCGACGAAGATTGTCCGCTTCACCGGGCGTGAAGCCCGCGGCGGCGATCGCCACCTGCATGCCCTGCTCCTGAAAGAGCGGCACGCCGAGCGTGCGCTTGAGAATGGGCTCGAGCGAGGGATGCGGGTACGTCACTTCCTCCTCGCCCGCTTTGCGGCGGAGATACGGATGCACCATCTCGCCCTGGATCGGCCCCGGGCGAATGAGCGCGACCTCGACGACGAGATCGTAGAAGCAGCGGGGCTTGAGACGCGGCAGCGTATTCATCTGCGCGCGGCTCTCCACCTGGAACACGCCGATCGTGTCGGCTGCGCAGAGATCGTCGTACACGGCCTGGTCATCGAAGTCGAGCGTCCACAGGTCGATCGTGTGGCCGCGCATCGTGCGGATGTACTTCAGGCAGTCCTGGATCAGCGTGAGCATGCCGAGGCCGAGGAGGTCGATTTTCACGAGCCCCATTGCCTCGACATCGTCCTTCTCCCATTGAATGACGGTGCGATTCTCCATGGACGCCGGCTCGATCGGCACGATGGTGGAGAGCGGCTCGGCCGTGAGCACGAAGCCGCCGACGTGGATCGAGCGATGCCTCGGAATATTGTGCATTCCCTTCACGATGAGCGGAAGCGCGCGCACGCGTGCATCGGCGGGATCGAGCCCCGCGCGACGCAGCAGTGTGCCGGGATCTGTCGGGCGGATGGCGGTGCTCGGATTGCGCCGTTCGTTGTGCGTCGCCTCCGCGTGTGCATCCATCCACGAGGGGAGCTCGCGGTTCGTCGACTGCGCGTTCGGGCTTCCGTACGGCTCGTAGGCCGCGTTCGGTTTGGGGCGATCGGCCTTCGATGTCGGATTCGCCTTTCGCCGCTCCTCGCGCTCGCTCTCGCGCACCTTGCGCTCCTTTTCCTCGAGCGCGCGCGTGCGGTTCACGACTTCGGTGCCGTGCACGAGATGACTTCCTATCCGCTCGGCCTCCTCTGTCTCGCCGTTCCGGCCGGCACTGTCATAGGCGACCTCCGCATCCGTCTGCATGGCCTCCGCGGTCGCGCGTGCGGAGAAGCGATCGCTCATTGCGGCGAGTGTGTCCGCCTGTTCCACGGAGAAGCCGAGCACGCGGCAGGCGTCGCGCACGGCGGAGCGGCCGCGATAGGTGATCTGCTCGCAGACCATCGCCGCATGCTCGCGGCCGTAGCGCTCGTACACGTACTGGAGTACCTGCTCGCGGTCGCGGTGCGCGAAGTCGATGTCGATGTCGGGTGCCTCCTGGCGATCGTCGCTCAGGAATCGCTCGAAGAGGAGATTGAGCTTGATCGGATCGACGGCGGTGATGCCGAGGCAGAAGCAGACGGCGGAGTTGGCGGCGGAGCCGCGCCCCTGGCAGAGCACGCCGATGCGATTCGAGTAGCGGACGATGTCCCAGACGATGAGGAAATAGCCGGCGAGGCCGAGCCGTTTGATGAGCGCGAGCTCGTGCACGAGCTGCGTGCGCTGCGCCTGACTGATGTTTCCCCAGCGCTCACCCGCGCCCTGCGCGACGAGACGCGCGAGGTATTCGTCGGCGCTCACGCCTGGAGGGAGCGGGAAGCCGGGGAGCGTGGGGTGCAGGTCGTGGAGACGGAAGGCGCAGCGCTCGGCGATGTCGAGCGTGGCGTGGATGCCTTCCGGATGATGGCTCCAGCGCTTCGCCATGCGCGCGGGGCTCTGCAGCTTCCACTCGGCGTTGGGGCGAAGCCGCGTGCCCATCTCGTCGAGCGTGCGCTTGTGGCGCAGCGAGGAGAGCACGTCGTGCACGACGCGCCCCGACGCGCGCGCGTAGTGGACGTCGTTGGTGACGACCCACGGCACATCGATCGCGCGCGCGACTGCGATGAGCGGCTCGAGTAGCGCGCGCTCCTCCTCGAGCCCGTGATCCCAGCACTCGATGGCGAGGCGTCCGCTGAAAATGTCGTGGAGCCGTGTGGCGGCCGCGCGCGCGCCCGCGGCATCGCCGGCGATCAGCCTGCGCGGGACGAGGCCGCGCGGGCAACCGGTGAGAGCGAACAAACCCTTCGCGTGCGCGGCGACGGTGTCGAGCGACAGCGATGGATGCCCGCGATCGCACTCCATGCGCGCGCGTGTGATGAGCGTGGAGAGATTGCCGTAGCCGGTGCGATCTTCGGCGAGGAGCACGAGATGGTGCGGCACGCCGGCGTCGCCGCGCACGGTGATCTCGGAGCCGATGATGCACTCGAGCGCGCCGCCGTCGCCCGCCTGCGCGAAGGCGACGATGCCGCCCAGCTCATCGTGATCGGTGAGTGCGAGCGCGTGATAGCCCAGCTCGATGGCGCGATCGACCAGCTCTTCCGGATGCGACGCGCCATCGAGGAGCGAGAACGCGGAGTGGCAGTGAAGCTCGACGTATGGAGCCCGCTCAGTCATACCACCCTTGCACGTACCATCGCTCGCCCTCGCGGAAGGCGAGGATCTCGCCGCTCTCGGACTCGCAGCGCCAGTAGTCGCGCGCGTAGCCATCCTTCCACCAGTCGCCGGAGAGACGCTCGGGGCCCGAGGCTTGGCCGATCGCGAGGCGTCGCTCACGCCACCAGAGTGCACACGGAC
>DATGDQ010000471.1:0-1748 GCA_035310785.1 Gemmatimonadaceae bacterium
AAAGCGCCACCGCACTTCCTGCCGCGACGTAGTCGAATATCAGTCCGCTGGTGAGATTGCCATCGCGCGTCAGCGCAAAGGCGGCCACTCGCAGCAGCGGGAATGCCATGAGTCCCATGAGCGCGAGGCGTTGGCCGGATCTCAATCCGGCGCTGACCCCTCTGTGGCGGATCGAGAGAGCAAGAACTATGGGCCACGTCAGATAGAATTGCTCTTCGATCGAAAGCGACCACGCGTGCAACGTCAACCAGAAGTGCGTCGGGATCACGTTCGTGGTGTACGTGAATGCCGGCCACAGTCGCGCTCCGGGCGGGAGCTCCCACCCGAGGGCAAACACTCCGACGAGGATCGTCAGCAGATAGGCATAGTACGGCGGAAAGATCCGAAGCGTGCGGCGAAGGTAGAATCTGCGCAGGCTCACCCCATCTCTCAGCTCGGCTTCGCGCGCAAGCAGAGTCGTGATGAGGTAACCGGATATTACGAAGAAGACGCAGACGCCGAAGTTTGCAAGTCGCGAGAGGACAACGTCGGCAAGGTGGGCCACGCGCCCCTGAATCGCGTGTCCCAGGATCACGAATGTGATCGATAGGGCACGCAGGCCGTCCAGCGACGGGAGATCGCGAGTGGACGGACGATGTGCCGCGTCGGGAAACGATTGCGTGAGATCTGTTGCTGGCAAGAGACTCGCGCTCCGGCCAGATGCCGCGATGCTCACGCTGCAGTACTCACGCGCTCATGCGCATCTGCGCCACCCAACCACTACCGCCGCCCAAACCGATACGCCGTAAAATCCTTCCACATCTGCTCGATCATCCCCGGCAGCAGCGAGATCTTGTATGGCACGCCCGGCTTCGCCGCATCCACCACCGTCATCGTGTATGCCGCCGTCGTGCCCACCGCGCGCGGGGCGAAATCCTCCACGCGGTACACGTAGATCCCCTGCATCCCCACCGCCTTCCCCGCTGCCTTCGTCTGATCCGCATTCAGCATCGCGGGAATGCGCACCTTCTCGATCGGAACGATCTCCACGCCATCCCGATAGATCTTCATGTCCTTGAAGTTGCCCTCGTCAATGCCCTGGATCTTGTCCGCCTCGTAGAACGGGAACGCGGTCTTGTCCGACGTCACGTTGAAGATCACCACCGCGCGACGCTCGCTCAGATAGTCGGGCCAATCGCGCCATCCCTCGATCGGGTCGACCTGGGTCCACGACCCCGCCTTCCTCGGGTCGTTGCGCTTGCGGTCGGCCAGCGCCTTCGTCGCTTGCGTCTCGCGCCACGCCATCACCTGCGGCGTCATCATGAACACGCGAAATGGCCCGTCCTCCGCGCGATAGTTGTGCAGATCGAGGGTCGCTCCGAGCCCGCTCACCGCCGCAATCGGCTCGCTCGGGAAGGGCTCCCGCGGAACCAACGGCAAGAGCGAATCGCTCGGCGACTTGACGTGCGCTCCCGATAGCGAATCCCTTGCGTGCTGCAGCGCGCTCGCGATCACCGGCGCCGCCACCGAATTCGAGATGCGCCCCGCGCCCAACGTCGTCGGCGGACGATACGCATTCACTCCCACGACGTATCCGTCCGTGTTCAGCAGCGGGCCGCCCGTGTTGAGATAGCCGAGGCTCGCATCGCTCGTAATGCTCTGCTGGTCGGCGTTGCTCACGATGCCGGTGGAGAGCACGCCGGCCTTGTTGAACGGCGATCCGAGCGCGAGCACGCGATCGCCCGCAGTGGGCAGCGTGGTCTTCGCGC
>DATGDQ010000472.1:0-4265 GCA_035310785.1 Gemmatimonadaceae bacterium
GGGGAGGGGCCGAGATATCGCGCTCGCGCATGCCACTACCCGGCCTGCACTTGAGCGCGTGAGCGGAAAAGCGGGACGTCTTGATCGAGCGCGCGCACTTGGGACAGCGGCGGCAGCACTCGAGAATGTGCATGACGACGGCACCCGCGCGATGGCACGCGCAATGGCATTCGTCAGTGGTCTGCTCCTGGAGCATGAGCGCCATGTTTGTCTCGTTCTTGATGGGTGAGCCAGCGAGTTCGTTGTCAATGCGCGAGGAATATCCCTCGCGCACGAGTTTCTGTCGCAAATTGAGCATGGCGGCCCCGGGCTCGATGCGCAAGTGTGGCGCACCGGGTTGTCGGGCTCAGGCGGAGACGATTTCCCTGGCGACGCCAGTGCGGGCGGACTCGTAAGCGCCTTCCAGCACGGCAGCTACGTTGGCGATGTCGCGCAGCGATGGCTCGAGATTGGAAGCATCCATCGCGTCAGCAAATGCATTGAACAAACCGGCGAACCACGCCGGATACGCGGACTTCTCGAGCTGCGCCGAGTAGTCGAACGACTGCACGACACCGTCACGCTCGAGCGTGAGTGTGCCGCCCGTCCATTCGATCGAGCCCGTATCGCCCACGAACCGCACCTGGCTCTCACGATGCCGCGCGGCCCACGTGAGAAACATGAGACCCACTCGCTCGGGATACTCGAACAGCAGATGCGCGCTGTCCTCCACATCGTAGTCGCGATGGCGGAGGAGCCCCGTCCACGCGCGTACGCGCGGAGGCACGCCGGCCGCATCGAGCATCTGATAGATGAGATGCGTGCCGTGGTCGAGCAGAATGCCGCCACGCGCATCCGCCTGCAGCCCGCGCCACGGCGTCGGATCGGCGCTCGTGCCACGATCGGCCATGAGCCGATAGACGCGCAGCTCCGCCAGATGCCAACGCCCGATTGCTCCCTCTGCGAGCCACTTGCGCAGCTGCGTCCACACCGGGTTGAAGCGATACTGGTGGCACGGCATCACGACGCGTTTCGCGGCGCGCGATGCGGCCGCAATGCGACAGGCCTCGCGCGTGGTGAGCGCGACCGGCTTCTCACAGAGAACGTGATATCCCTGCTCGAGCGCCCAGATCGTGAGCTCGAGGTGCGATGACGTCGGCGTGCAGATGTCGACGAAGTCTACGTCACTGATTCCGCGCAGTCCTTCGCGAGAGCCGAGCTGCGGCACTCCATCGAGTGGCACGACCGACGGTGCGCCGTCCACCGTCGCGACGATCTCGAGGCGGTTGCGGGTGGCCGTATCGTACATGAAGCCCGGAATGTGCGAGCCGCGTGCGACGCCGCCCAGCCCGATCACCGCGCCGCGGTATCTTCGCGTGGGCGCGGTCTGTCTGCCAACCGCGAGTACATCCGTTGCTGTGCGCACGGCGACATCAGTCATCGGTCAGCACTCATCTCGAAAGCGAATCGGCGGTCTCGCGCAGGACGTCCTCGGTGATCGCGAGCGCCTCCATTGCCAGCTCTTCCGTGATCACGAGCGGCGGATTGATGCGGACTTCCGGATTGTAGATCATCGACAGCACGCCGCGCGAGAGGCACGCGTCGAAGATCTGGCGCGTGATCTTCTTGTCGAGGAGCGTGTCGGTGCCGGGCTCCACGATGTCGAAGCCGATCATGAGACCCCGGCCGCGCGCATCCTTGATGATGGGAATCTCACGCTCCCAGCGCTGCACCTCGGCCAGCATCTTCTCCCCGACCCGGCGTGAATTCTCGACGAGGTCTTCCTCGATGATCGTCTCGAGCGTGACCCGCGCCGCAGCCGCGGCCATCGGGTTCCCGCCGTAGCTCGACGAGCTGCCACTCGGATTCGCCCACGGCTTTGCAAAGGCGACCTCCTCGCGAATCAGCAGTCCGCTCATCGGAAAGCCGCCACCGAAGCCCTTGCCGCAGCTCATGATGTCGGGCACGATCCCTTCCTCGTGCTCGATGCCCCACATCTTGCCGGTGCGCCCGAAGCCGGTGATCATCTCGTCGGCAATGAGGAGCGCGCCCATCTCATCGCACAGCACGCGCAGGGCCTTCATGAAGCCGCGACGCGGCACGATGTTGCCGGCGGTTCCCTGGATCGGCTCGACGATGATCGCCGCAATGTCGTTGGACGTCTCGTACTGGATCTTGCGCTTCAGGAACGCGATCGCGTCGCAGTCGCACTCGCGATGCGACTTGTCGAATCCGCAGCGGTGCGCCGGGTCGTACGGCGAGAGATAGCGTCCCGGCGCGAGCGGTCCGAGATCGAACTTGAAGTTCGAGCCGAGCAGCGGAAGCACGCCGGCGGTCTTGCCGTGGAAGCCTCCCCAGAAGCCGATGACCTCGTTGCGTCCCGTGTACGACTTCGCGAGCCGCAGCGCCGACTCCACCGCCTCCGCACCGCTCGAGTACAGCTGCGTGCGGTTGATGTCGCCCGGGGCGAGCTCCGCGAGCATCCGGACCAGCACCGCGCGATTCTCGGACGTGAAGCTCCCGACGTGGACCTTTGCGACCTGCTTCTGCATCGCGGCAACGTACTTCGGGTGCGCGTAGCCCAGGCTCGCGACGCCGATGCCGGCCATGAGATCGATGAACCGGTTGCCGTCGACGTCGAAAAGCAGGGCGCCCTCGCCATGATCGATGCAGATCTGGCTGAAGAGCGCGAAGCTCTGTGCGCCGGGCGCAAGATGCTGCTGCTCATCGTCGAAGATCTCGCGCGATTTGGACCCGGCAACCCACAGTGGCATCTCGACATTCGTCACGTATACCGTCCGCGAATCTGATGAAATGGAAGGAGGAACGACGGCACGTGAAGGACTGTGCGTCGTGCCGCATGCGGCGACTGAATCAGCGCGCTCAGGCGATCAAAAATTATCGGAAGGGAGCGGGTGAATCCAGCAAAGGACCCGGAATGAAGAGTTCTTTGTCCCTCTGATAGTAACGATGTTGCGCCAAATTCGCCTGTCCGAATCGACAGTTACGCGCGCAGCGCGCGCATTACGTCCGCTACCGCACTCACCGTGGCATCAATCTCGATGGGCCGATTCGCATGCGCGGGCGGGGGCTCGGTTCCGCGGTGGTACCGATCGAGCGATTCCGGATCCTTGAGCACGTGCCCCGTGAGCACGCACACCACGCTCGCATCGGGATCGATCATCCCCGCGAGCACCATCTGCCGCACGCCGGCGACGCTCGCTGCGCTCGCCGGCTCACAGCCCACACCTGCCGCATCGATTACCGCTTTCGTCTCCATGATGTTCCCGTCGCTCACGGAGGTCACGACACCGTCGGTCTCCCGGATCGCCTGCACCGCGCGGTGGTAGCTCGCCGGCGCACCGATGTTGATCGCCGTCGCAATCGTGTTCGCACGCACGCGATGCCGCACCCGGAAATTCTCGCGATAGCTCATCGCGAACGGCGCCGCGCCATCCGACTGCACGGCGAGCAGCCGTGGCATCTTCGTGATCAGCCCGAGCTCGCACGCTTCGCGCAGCGCTTTCCCGAAGGCCGCGGTGTTGCCGAGATTTCCCGCGGGGAGCGCGATCCAATCGGGGACGTCCCACTGCATCTGGTCCAGCATCTCGAGCACGATCGTCTTCTGCCCCTCGATGCGGAACGGATTGACGGAGTTCAGCAGATAGACTCCGAGGCTCTCACTTGCCTCACGCACCAGTCGCAGGCAATCATCGAAGTCGCCGCGCACGAGAAGCGTGCGCGCGCCGTACGCCAGCGATTGTGTGAGCTTGCCCAGCGCGACCTTGCCTGCTGGCACGAGCACCAGCGCAGGAATCCCCGCGAGTGCAGCGTACGCCGCGAGCGATGCGCCAGTATTGCCTGTAGATGCACAGGCCACGGCCGTGGCACCGACACGGACCGCCTGAGTGACGCCGACCGTCATGCCCCGATCCTTGAACGAGCCCGTGGGGTTCATGCCTTCGTGCTTGAGCTGGAGAGCGGGAACGCCCGCCCAATTCGCAATGCCGCGGCGCGCGATCAACGGTGTGTTGCCCTCGGGCCACGAAATGGCGGTATCGACCGCCCCCGGCAGCACGATCGGTGCGAATCGCCACACTCCCGACGCCGAGGAGGATGCCCGAAAGCGCGCGACCAGCTCCGCACCACGCTCAGGCGGCTGCGGATGGCGAAGCTCCAGGAAGCCACCGCAATGGGGGCATTGAGGCCGTGGATCGAGCTCCGTCAGCTCCCGTGCACAGCGCAGGCAGCGTTGCACCGAGGATTTCTCGGTGGGCGTCGTATTT
>DATGDQ010000473.1:0-4043 GCA_035310785.1 Gemmatimonadaceae bacterium
GGCGTCGACGATGTACCAGCGGTGTTCGATGTCGCTCGGTGTAGCGGTGTAAGTTGATCTCATGTGCGTCGATAATGGCATGCAGGACGCCATCGCTCCGAGAAGGAGCGAGGCGGCCAACTAGGCGTTTGGGACAGACTCTTAAGCTACGAAAGGAGTTAGCCGTTGTCAACGCGTGTACGAGCTGTCGTTCTGGCGGCTCTTCTCCCCCTGGTCGGACTCACCGCCTGCACGCATCCGGTGAGCACGCGGCTCGAGGATCTGTGTGGCGGATACTCCGTCGTGCAGCACGTCGTGCTCGTCGTCGACACGCTCACGCCCCGCGCCGGCAGCGGCGCGCAACGGCTCAAGGGGAATTCCTATCCGCTCACGATCAATCTGCACAACCTCCTGAATCACCGGCGCTGCGAGGACAACAGCGGAGAAGGCGCAGTACTCGGATACCTTCCTGACGTGCTCACGTCCGCCGTCACGACCCGAAAGCAGGTGATGCGCTGGGACATCGAGGGACGGGTCCTCCGGGTGGACCTCAATCCGGGCGTGATCGACAACAACCTCCATTTCGAGCTTCCGATGAACGGCGCGACCGGTCGCTGGTCGCTGGCCCACCTATCCGGTCAGGTCGGATACGGACGGTTGCTGCGGGACTCGACCGCGGCTCGTTGAGTCGCAGCACGGGCCAACGCCAAACGGCTGTTCACGAATCGAACCGATGGGCGCAGTGAGTGCCGTGCGCCATCAGCTCGCGCTACTCGAGCTCCACAAGGAGCGCGCCCTTTTCCACCGCCGCCCCGACGCTCACGTGCACCGCGCGCACCTTGCCCGCCGCTGCGGATCGCAGCTCGTTCTCCATCTTCATCGCCTCCATCACCACGAGCCCCGCTCCGGCCGCGACGGTGTCCCCCACCTGCACCCGCAGCTGCACGATCAGCCCGGGCATGGGCGCTCGAAGCGGCGCAGGACCGGCCGGCTTCGCCACCGACGCCTGCATGTCGCGGATGGCACGCGCCCGGCTGTCCAGCGCCTCGGCGTCGTAGCGATGACCATCGAGCCACAGGCGATAGCGGCCACGCGCCACACGCTCGCGGAGCACCGTGCGATGGACCGCGTCGTTCACGCCGACGATCCGAACCGGCGTTCCGGAAACCGCGTGCATGGACACGCGATACTTGACTCCGTCAACAATCGCCTCGCCATCCAGGATCTCGACGCTGATCCGCCTGCCGTTCACCTCCACGACGTAGTTCATGCGGAGGGCGGTGCGAGCTCGCACACCGTCTCGACGTGCGCCGTCTGTGGAAACATGTCGTACGCACGGAGCGTCGCGATCGCATAGCGCGGCATGCGCGACAGGTCGCGCGCGAGAGTCGCGGGATTGCAGCTCACGTACACGACCGAGCGGGGTGGCGGTTCGCACTTCTCCAGCTGCTCCGCGACGCGCCCATCCAGTCCGGTGCGCGGCGGGTTGAGCACCACGACATCCGACGGCAGGAGCGAAGGCAGCACCTCTTCCACCTTCGCCGCCACGGCTCTGGAGCCGGCCGGGAGGCGAGCGGCGGCATACGCGGATGCGTCGGCATCCAGCTCGACGGCGGATACCTGAACGCCTCGGCTCGCCAGCGCCAGCGCCAGCTCTCCTGCACCCGAATAGCCATCGATTACGGTCGTCGGGCCGTGAGACATCACGCGGGCGAGCACGTACTCCTGCATCCGCGACGCTACCGCAGCGTTAATCTGCGTGAAGGACGCGCCGAGCGAGCTCGTGGCGCCACGGTGCTGCATGAGACGGCGGCGCTTCTTCTCGGGAATCCACCAGAGCTCCGTCAGCGCGGGAACGGCACCGAAGAAGGTGGCGGCGTCGGGCCACGCAGCGCCCCCCTCCAGCACGAACGTGGCGCTCGATTCATCCGCGCGTACTGCGCCGCGCAATGCGGATGTCCTGGGGAACAGCGCCTGCGCACTCATGATCGACTTCCAGATCCCGACTACGCGCTCGTCGGTGATCGGGCAATCGTCGAGCGCGAAGACTTTTCTCGGAGAATCGTACGGGTGCAAACCGGCGATCCATCGCGCGCCCTCGCGCTGCATGGCGAGCGTCAGCTTGCGTCGATAGCGCCACTCTCGCGCGCTCGGCTCGACGTGCGGCTGCTCGATGGTGCGCCGCCCGATGCGCACGATGGAATCACGAATGATTCCGCCCTTCGCATCGAGTTGAGCGCGATAGCTCAGGTGTTGGAGCTGGCAGCCGCCGCAGCGATCGATCGTGTAGTGCGGACAGGTCGGTTCGACGCGGCTCGATGAAGCGCGTTCGAGCCGCGAAAACGCTGCGCGCGCGAACGATCCCCGCATGGCGATGTCGACGACGCCAACATCGCCGGGTGCGGAGCGCGGAACGAACACGACGAATCCTTCCGCGCGCGCGACGCCGTCGCCCCCAGCAGCAATCGACTCCACCGTGACGGTAATCGGCGCCATCAACGCTGCCTCAGTCCATCTCGCAGCCCGGCGATGCGCCACGCCTCTTCATCGTTGGCGCTGTGCGCGGCGCTCGCGGAAGCTGGAACGAGGCGCCCCGCGCGCTCGCTCTCGGCCAGGAGCGCCGCCGCGATCGCTACGGCGATCTCTCCATCGGGTGTTCCGGTTCCGGCGGTGAGTGACTGCAAGCGGCGTTCGAGCCACTGGATGTCAATCGCTCCCTTCTGGAACTCGGGATCGTCCATCACCCGAAGGTGAAAGTCGCGCGAGGTCTCCACGCCCACGATCGTGAGCTCGAGCAGCGCGCGCCGCATGCGCGCGATCGCCGCGTCGCGAGTGTCGCCCCACGCGATGAGCTTTCCGAGCAACGGATCGTAATGCAATCCGATCGCGCTCCCCGCGCCCACCCCCCCGTCCCAGCGAACGCCGGGGCCACCGGGCACGCGCAGGAACGAGATCACTCCGGTGGACGGAAGGAAGTCATTGCCCGCATCTTCGCTCGTGATGCGGCATTCGATGGCCCATCCGAGTGGCTCCGTCGTGAGCGGTGCGAGCGGCAGTCGTTCGCCCGCCGCAATTCGGATCTGCCACTGCACGAGGTCGAGCCCCGATACGAGCTCCGTCACGGGATGCTCGACCTGCAGGCGCGTGTTCATCTCGAGAAAATAGAACTCTCCGTTCGCAGCGAGAAGAAACTCGCACGTGCCGGCGTTCACGTACCCCGCCGCCTTCGCCATCCGCACCGCGGTGTCTCCCATGTTCTTGCGCAATGCCGGGGAGACGGCGACACTCGGTGCCTCCTCGACCATCTTCTGATGCCGACGCTGGATCGAGCATTCGCGTTCGCCGAGCGAGTGCATCGTACCGTGCTGGTCGCCGAGCACCTGGATCTCGACGTGCCGCGGCCCCGCGATGTACTTCTCCACGTACACCGCGTCGTCGCCGAACGAGGCCATCGCTTCGCGTTTCGCGCTCTCGAGTGACTGGGCGAGCTCCGACGCGGCACGCACGACGCGCATCCCCTTCCCTCCACCGCCTGCCGACGCCTTGAGCAGCACGGGATAACCCAGCCGCTCGGCGACGTCCGCCGCCTCCCGCGCGTCACGAAGTGGATCTGTCGTCCCCGGCACCACCGGCACGTTCGCCGTTGCGGCGAGGGCGCGCGCAGCGGTCTTGTTGCCTACGGCCGCGATTGCCGATGCGGGCGGACCGATGAACACGAGACCCGCATTCGCGACGTCTCGCGCAAAGTGCTCCCGCTCGGAGAGGAAGCCGTAGCCCGGATGGATTGCCTCGGCACCCGTACGATGCGCGGCATCGATCAGCTTCTCCGCCCGAAGGTAGCTCTCGCGCGATGGAGCGGGGCCGATGTTGACTGCCTCATCGGCCTCCCGCGCGTGCGGCGCCGACGCGTCTGCATCACTGAACACGGCTACCGAGCCGACGCCGAGCTCCCTGCACGCGCGCACGATGCGAAGGGCGATCTCACCGCGATTCGCGATGAGGACCTTATTGAACACGAAGCTCGCGCTCGGCCGCGCCGAGGATGTCGCCCATGGGCGCGCGCT
>DATGDQ010000474.1:0-8629 GCA_035310785.1 Gemmatimonadaceae bacterium
GCTCGCGGGAGCGGCGTTCGCGTTCAGCGGCCTGCTGATCGCGTTCGCGTTCTCGCGGAGCATCTGGCTCTCGACGCTCATCCTCTTCTTCACGGGGATGACGATGATCCTGAACAATGCGCTGGCGAACGGGCTGCTGCAGACGATCACGCCGGACAGCCTGCGCGGGCGCGTGATGTCGGCGTACGCGTTCGTGTTCGTGGGGATGGCGCCGCTCGGATCGCTGCTGTCTGGGAGCGTGGCGTCGGCGCTGAGCGCACCCGCGGCGATCGGGATCGGCGGCGGGGTGCTGTTGTGCTTCGCGGCGTGGGTGTTCGGGACGAGGAAGGAGTTGAAGGGGTTGTAGGGATGGGCGCCCTGCGCTTCGACCGGTCGACTGCTGGACACGAATCACGCCGATCAGGACCAATCGAACCCGACGCCGGGAAGGCGCACACGCTTTCACGCGCACGGCAGCACCGCAACATCGCCGAGGGCATCGCGGTGAACGCCTATCGCTAGCCGAAGTGCTCGCGTGCAACCTGGACTACTATCTGCGCGGCGCGATCGATGCCGAGCCAGCCGGTATTGAGGCACAGATGGTAGTTCTCGTGCGCGAGCCATGACCGGTTCCAGTGCGATCGAACGTACTGCTCCCGCTGCTTGTTGCTGTCGACCACGTATTTCTCCGCATCCTTGAGCGAGAGTGAAAGGCGAGTCGCGATGCGGGCCGCGAGCTCCGCTTTCGCGGCATAGCAGAATACGTGCAGCGAGTCCTCGCGCTCGCCGAGCACCCACTGTGCGCCGCGGCCCACCACCACTGTGGGGCCGGCGGCCACCGCTTCCTCGATCACGTTCGCCGTCACCTCGAGAATGCGCTCCTCGCTCGGCGGCAGCGTGGTCGGGCGCCCCGTGAGCACCTCCGGCGCGCCGAGCGCCAGCGCATCCGCAAGACGCTGCGCGAGTGTCGGCACTCGCTCCTCCCGCTCCACCACATCGGCAGCAGAAACGCCCAGCCGCTGCGCCACCGAGTCGACGAGCTCGTTGTCGACGAGCTGCCAGCCGAGCGTCGCTGCGACGCGCGCCGCCAGCTCGGCACCCCCCGCGCCGACCATTCGCGAGACCGTGATGAGCGGCATGTGTGAGCGCGCGTCAGCGGAGATGGCAGACTCGCAGATGCTCGACGACGCGAAAGCCGAGTGCATCCCAGACGGCATTGGCGGTCTCGTTCTCGACGGCGTTGTGAAGCCGTGCCTCGCGAAGTCCGCGCGCGCGGCACCAGTCGATCGCCGCCGTGAACAGCGCGCGCAGCACTCCGTGCCGCCGTGCACTCGGGACTACGTAGACGGACGAGATGTATCCGTGGCGGGAGGGGAAGAGAAGCGGCAGCCCCGCGCTCGCGACGCAGCGTAGAATTCCTACCGCAACCCCGCCACTCTCCGCGAGAAACACCACCTCGTTCGGGCTGCGGAGCTGGGCCGCGAAGAGCCGGCTCGCGCGCGCGGGCGCGTCGGGGCGCAGCCTCCGGTAAATGGGATTTTCGGAGTGCTCCCGAAGCAGCGCGAGCCGAAGCTCGACCACGATGGCGAGGTCCGCCATCGTGGCTTCTCGCACGGTGAGTCCGGCTTCGAGACGACCATCCGCCTCGAGCGACTGCGGCTCGTCGCTTGCCGGACGCGCGTTCACGCCATCATGCCGCCGCCGAACAGATCCTGATTCGGCCTGCGTCGTTCGGGTGGCTGCGCCCGGCCGTACAGTCCAGAGTCGGAGCGCGAGATCTTCTTGCGGGCGACGAGCGCCTCGAGCACGAGCTCCGATGCCGCGGCGACGACGGATGCATCGCCGCTCTCTCCAAGCCCGCTCTCGTACACCACCTCGAGCAGCCCGGGGATGCGCCGAAAGCCCTCGACCATCGCGCCGGACGACACGTCGCCATCCACCTGCAGCGCGTTTCCCTGATCGAACCACATCACCATGTCGTCCGTGTTCAGCGAGCCCGCGCGCTCGTGCACGGTCGCATCGGCGGCACGACGAATCAGCTCGTGCGCGATCTGGTGTCCGCCCACGAGCTCACCTTCGTACTCGAGCTCGATCTTTCCCGTGATCGCGGGAAGCGCAGCGTAGATGTCGCTGATGCGCGGCACCACGTCACACTCGCCCGTGAGCAGCGAGCGCCGCTCCGCGTTCGAGATCGCGTTCTCGAGGGCGGAGATCGGCATGCGCTGCGACACCCCGGAGCGCTTGTCGATGCGCTTGTCCATGCGCGCCTCGAACGCGATGCGCTCGATCACTTCGGAGATGAAATCGGGGACGCGTACGGGAAGGCCGCCGCGCGAGGACCACGCCTCCTGCTGCGTGATTTCCATGCCCAGCTCCACGGACTCCGGATAGTGCGTCATGACCTCGCTTCCGATTCGATCCTTCAGCGGCGTGATGATCTTGCCGCGCGCGGTGTAGTCCTCGGGGTTCGCGGTGAAGCAGATCAGCACGTCGAGCGGCAGGCGAATGGGATAGCCTTTGATCTGGACGTCTCCCTCCTGCATGATGTTGAACAGGCCGACCTGAATCTTTCCGGCGAGATCGGGAAGCTCATTGAGGGCGAAGATGCCGCGATTGGCGCGCGGCAGCATGCCGTAGTGGATCGTGAGCTCATCGGCGAGCACGTGCCCGCCGCGTGCCGCACGGATCGGATCGACATCGCCGATGATGTCGGCGATCGTGACATCCGGCGTTGCGAGCTTCTCGACGTACCGCGATTCGCGATCGAGCCACGCGATCGGCGTATCATCTCCCTTCTCGGCGATCAGCATGCGCGCGAACTTCGAAATGGGCGCGAACGGATTGTCGTTGATCTCGCTCCCGGCGATCACGGGAATCGCGTCGTCGAGCAGCGTGGAGAGCGACCGGAGTATGCGCGACTTGGCCTGGCCGCGGAGTCCGAGCAGAATGAAATTGTGTCGCGACAGCAGCGCGTTCACGATCTGCGGAACAACGGTCTCGTCGTAGCCAACGACGCCCGCGAAAATGGGACCGCCGTGCGCGAGTCGGGCGAGAAGATTGGCCCGCACCTCGTCCTTCACGGAGCGATGCGCGAGGGATGGATGAGCGTACGGCGAACGCTTGAGGGCGCCGAGAGTTTCTGGGTGCGACGACGGCACGGACTACTCCGATGCTTCAGGGTGAAAACGGGACTTGTCTCAGCCTACAGTGTTGCAGCCGTCGTCCGCTAGTCCTGAGCGGAGACGGCGGTGACCTCCACGAGGTTGTCGTAGAACACGGGCCCGTGCCCCAGGTCGGTCTCGCGCTGCGACGTGGTGTCGTTGGCGTTGCGACCGTCCGTGGAGAACTTCGTCCACCAGACCGAGGGCGCCCACACGGTGCCTTCGCTCACCGCATCTGATACCCGTGCAACGGCGCTGAAGCTCCCGCGATCATTGCGCACGTCGACCCGCGTTCCGTTGAGCACGGAGCGAGGCGTCGCGTCGTCCGGGTGAATCATCAGCTCCGGCTCGTGCGCGCCTCGCCGAAGCGTGTCGATGTTCACGAAGGACGAATTCAGGAATTGGTGCGCCGGCGACGAGATGAGCGCGAGTGGATAGCGCGAGGCCAGCTCGGGCGAGCTGTCCGCGGATTCATAGGGCGGCGTGAAGGTTGGCACGGGGTCGAGACCCATGTCCGCAAGACGCTGCGAATAGAACTCGCACTTGCCGCTCGGCGTCGGGAAGAGCCCATCGGCGAATGGGAGGTATGGACGTGGAACGTTCAGGCGCATGTATCCCTTTTCGAGCAGCCCTTCGAGCGTCACCCCCTGCAGCTTGTCGCTGTCCGAATCGAGCGCCTGGGCAATGAGCGAGAGATCATCGTCGCGCATGACGGGATGATCGATGCCCATTCGAGCGGCCAGCAGACGAAAGATCTCGCTGTTCGGCTTGCACTCGCCGATCGGCTCGATGGAGGGCCGATTGAGCGTGACGTAATGGTGACCGTACGAGTAGTGAATGTCCCAGTGCTCGAGCTGCGTCGTGGCGGGAAGCACGATGTCGGCCCAGTCGGCGGTGTCCGTGAGAAAGTGCTCGAGCACCACGGTGAATAGCTCCTCGCGCGCGAGGCCGCGCACGACCGCGTTCCGGTCCGGCGCCACTGCAGCGGGATTCGAGTTGTAAACCACCAGTGCGCGCACGGGAGGTCCACCGACGCCCGCGTCGGGGGTCGTGAGCGCTTCGCCAAGCCGGATCATGTTGATGGTGCGCACCGGCGGCGAGAGATCGGGGCGAAAGAGTTTCGCGCGATTGAACTGGAAGTTGGCGCTCGAGGACAGCTGCACTCCACCGCCCGCGCGGCGCCAGTGACCGGTGACCGCCGGGAGGCACGCGATCGTGCGCACGGCCATGCCCCCGCCCGCGTGGCGCTGCAATCCGTAGTTGATGCGCACGAATGCCGCCTTCGCACGTCCGTACTCTCGAGCGAGCGTGACGATGCGCTCGGCCGGAATTCCGGTGATCGAGCAGACGCGTGCGGGCGTGTACTCGGCGGCGCGTGTGCGAAGCTCCCGTTGTCCGAGCGTGTACCGGTCGAGGTAATCCGTATCCTCCAGATGCTCGGCGAAGAGCACGTGCATCAATCCGAGCGCCAGTGCGGCGTCCGTGCCGGGCTTGATCGGGATCCACTCGTCGCACTGATCGGCTGTACGCGTCCGCAGGGGGTCAATGGCAATCACGCGCGCGCCTCGCTCGCGTGCCTCGCGCACGAACGGCCACAGATGCGGATTGGACGTGAGCGTATTCGTCCCCCACAGGAGCACGAGGTCGCTTTGCGGCATCCCCTCGGGATCGGCACCGATGCTCGCGCCCAGGGTCATGCGCATCCCCACCGTACCGGCCATCGAGCAGATCGTGCGATCGAGCATCGAGGCGCCGAGCAGATGAAAGAAGCGCTGATCCATCGTGCTCCCCTGGATGAGCCCGAGCGTGCCGGAGTACGAATACGGAAGTATGGATTGCGGTCCATCGGCCGATCGTGCAATGGCGCCGAGACGAGTCGCAACTTCATCGAGTGCCTCGTCCCAACTGATGCGCTCGAAGCGTCCCTCGCCTTTCTTACCGATGCGACGAAGCGGATGCGTCAGTCGCTGATCGTGGTACGTGCGCTCGAGGTAGCGATTGACCTTCGCGCACAGGAAGCCTCTCGTGAAGGGGTGGTCGGGATCGCCTGCGACACGTATGGCGCGCCCGTCGCGCACGGTGACGAGCATCGCGCAGGTATCGGGGCAGTCGTGGGGGCACGCGCCGCGCACGATGGTATCACCGGGGCGCGCGTCACCGATGTGCGTGTCGCGGGCACGGGGAGCGAGATGCTCAGCGACGGCGAGTGGTGCGTCCATGGAGCTCACAATACGCCGAAGAAGTGGTACCGCCAACGGGCGGGGGATCGCCAGGGCATGCGCTCCAATGTAAAACATTATCGCGTAATGCGTTACGGTGGAGACTCAGCATGCCCGCGAACCCCTCGTCCATATGCGCAATGCGCGCTGCATCACATCGCCGCACGCAGCGAGTAGAAAGTGTGCTATCTGCATGGCGCAGCGTCTCTTGACAGCGTATCTTCCTGAGGCAAATTAACCGCCGCTCGCTCCTGGCATAGCACCAACGCTCGTGCTCGGACGAAGAGTCGACCCCATACCGCCCTCCAAAAGGAGAGTTTCGATGAAGCGCCTTGCCGTCGTTGCTGCTGTTCTCGCGATTGCCGCATGCAAAGCCAAGGACTCCGCTCCGGCTGACACTGCTGTCGTTGCTGCACCTGCCATGAGCCCAGCTCCCGCCATGATGGACACCACGAAGCATGACAGCGCGATGACGACGTCGAAGACCGACTCGTCGATGAAGAAGGACACGGCGATGAAGATGGGAAAGAAGCCGTAACCGACCTCTTCACATGAGGTACAGAAGGGCGCAACCGCAGAGGTTGCGCCCTTCGCGCATCCTGGACATCGGGGTCCGCTTATTGCCTCCGCTAGGCACGAGTCGACGAGTGCATTGACGCGCTGAAGTATCGCGCAGCGCTCACGGATAATTACTTCCCTCGGAGGACTTCATGAAGCGCATCGCGATTTTGGCAGCCGTGGCGGCGGTTGCCGCGTGTAATAGTAGCAACAAAGCCAATACCACCGACACGGCGTCGGCCGGTGGAGCTGTCGCGCCAGCCTCTGATAGCGCGAGCAGCATGAACAGGAGCTCGAGCATGAGCGGCTCGAGCACGACGAGTGCTGGCGGCGCGAGCAGCACGAGCGGAATGCGCAACAGCACCGGCACGAGCGCGACTGGAAACTCCAGCACGAGCACTGGCTCCAACATGAGCAGCGGCGCCAGCATGAGCAGCTCCAACATGAGCAGCGACACGAGCATGAGCGGCTCGCGAGCGGGCGACAGTAGCCACAAGCACATCAAGGGTTCGGCGAAGAATCAATCGCAGTCCGGCGTCACGGATTCGAGCGGAACCTCGACCCTTGGAAAGAACATGAAGAAGACGTCGCCAACGTCCGGCGCGGCGGTGACGGCAAAGGGCGACACGCTGAAGAAGTCGGACTCGAGCCAGAGCTCGACGCCCTGACGAGCGTGACGTGCAGTGCACGAGGTGCCCGGCCTGTCATTGGCCGGGCACTTTTGCATCCCGGGGGTTACGGGCGCGCAATTCGAAAAGTCTCTCTCGTGAATCCGCGTGAGCGCATTTTCTTCTGCCGGATGCATTGATCGCCCCTCTTCTGAACGGGAATCACGATCCCCGTACCGCGCGCCCGTCGACCGTCGCGGCGATGCTCGTCGCGCTCGTCGCCGCGGGGCCGTATCTCGCGTCGGTCGGCTACGGCTTCGTCTATGATGACGGGCCGATCATTGCGGATAATCCGGCGCTGCACGCTCGGTCGGGCATGCTCACCGCGTGGCGCGTCGCGTACTGGCCGGCGGAGTGGGGGAGCGCAGGACTCTATCGCCCGGTGGTGCAGTTCATCTATGCGCTACTGTGGAACCTGAGCGCCGGCGCGCCGCGGCTGTTCCACGCGTACGCGGTCGTGCTCTACGCGCTGTGCGCGGTGGCGGTGCTGTTCGTGCTCGCGCGCGCGCTCCCCATGCGCGCGGCGCTGATCGGCGCGCTGCTCTTCGCGGCGGATCCGCTGCACGTCGAGTCCGTGGCCAACGTCGCGGGATCGGCGGAGATCGTTGCGGCGCTCGCGAGCATCGCGTGTGTGATGGTGCTCGTTCGCGCGTTCGACGAGCAGCCCGGCGCGATCGCCTGGAGCAGCGCCGCAGGAAGTGCGGCGCTGCTCGCCATCGCACTCGGCGCGAAGGAATCCGCGGCGACAGTGCCGGCGCTGGCGGCAGTGTCTGTGTGGGGCTGGAGCACGGGCGGCGGTGCTTCGCCAATCAGCGCGAAAGCGGTGTTCGTGCGTGGTTGGCGCGCATGGGCAGCGTACGCGTTGGTGCTCGCGCTCATGATCTCCGCTCGCCGCGCGGTGCTGGGCGGATTCTCACCACCGAGTACCGCGCTCGCGGTCGGCCTGGACGGCGAGACGTTTGTCGAGCGATGGTGGACGATGTCGGCCGCCTGGCCGCTGGTTGCGCATCTGCTGCTGCTGCCCACGCGCCTCTCCATGCATTACGGGCCCACTACCGTCATTCCTCACCACGGCCCGACGACGATCGCCGTCATCGCGATCGGTGCATTCGCAGCCACGATCGGTGTGGCGAGCGAGATCGCTCGACGCGGCGACCGGCGTCCGCTGGTGGCTGTCGCGTGGGTGGTGCTCGCGTATCTGGCGGCATCCAACATCCTGATTCCGACCGGACAGCTCCTCGCAGAGCGCACACTCTTCTTCGCGTCGGTGGGGGTCGCGATGCTTGCGGGGTGGGCGCTCGCGAGCATCGAGCGTGCGCCGATTGGCGAGCGGCGCGTGGCGATCGCACTCGCAGCGGCGCTCATCCTGCTGGGCGCATTCCGCACCGTCGAGCGTGTACCGGTGTGGTCCAGTGAGGAGCGACTGTTCCAGAGCGGAATCGAGTTCGATGGTGCGGCGTTCTATCCCTATCAGATGCTGGCCCGCACGGCGGGCCGCCGCGGCGACAACGCGCGCGGTCTCGAGCTCCTTGGCGAAGCGCATGCCCGATACCCGCAAGGTGAAACCCTGTCACTCGAGTATGCGCAACACCTGCGCGCGTCCGATCGTGCCGAAGATGCGCTGACCGTGCTTCGGGCGGCGTCGATCGCACATCCCGCGTCGCAGGCCGTTCGTCTCGCGTACCTCGACGCGATGCTCGAGCGCCGCGGCCCTGATTCCGTGATTGCCGAGATCTCGAATCGGCGCGTGCCCGATCCCGCCGGATCGTTGCGTTACGTGCTGCTCGCGCATGCATACGGCAAGCTCGATCGCCCCGATTCGGTCACGGCGGTGTACGGGCGCGCGGTGGCGGAGGACGCGAGCGATCCCGGGCTGCGCTTCGCGTACGCGACGGCGCTCCACGCGTCGCACCGCGACGCCGAGGCGCAGCGGGAGCTCGATCGCGCGGCAGCATCGGGGATGATGCCGCTCGCCGTGCATCTTCTGCTTCAGACGCAGATCTCGCTGGCGCGCGGGGACACCACCGGCGCCCGCAGCGCGCTC
>DATGDQ010000475.1:0-2388 GCA_035310785.1 Gemmatimonadaceae bacterium
CCCCTGGAACGAGATCGTCAAAGGCTACGAATACGAAAAAGGAAAATTCGTCATCATCACCGATGATGATTTCAAGACCGCCGCCGTGGAATCATCGAAGACCCTCGAGATCGTCGACTTCGTGAAAGAAGACGAGATCGATCCGCGCTACTTCGAGACGCCGTACTTTCTCGTCCCGTCCAAAGGCGGCGAGAAAGCGTACGCCCTCCTGCGCGAAGCCATACGCAAGACCGGGTCGGTCGGCATCGGCAAGATCATCATCCGACAGAAGCAGCACCTCGCAGGCATCAAGGTCGTCGATGACGCACTCGTGCTCGAGATCATGCGTTTCGCGAATGAGCTCATCGACACCGACACGCTCAATCTTCCCGATTCCAGCCTCGTACGTCCGCAGGAGCTGCAGATGGCCGAGCAGCTCGTGAACAGCCTCGCCGAATCGTTCGATCCAAGGAAGTACACGGACGAGTACCGAGCGAACCTCATGCGAGTGATCCACGCGAAGCTGAAGGGGAAGAAGGTCAACCTGAAGCCCGAGCCCGAAGCCGAGCGCGACACGCAAGTCATCGATCTCATGACGCGCCTGCGCGAAAGTCTCGATCAGGGAAAGAAGCGCGGCTCCGTGCGCGCGAGCACGACCACAGCTGCCGCCAGCGAGCGCAAGCCCGTGCGCGGCAAGTCCAAGACCGCCAGACGCACCCGGCGGAGAACCGCGTAGCGGCCGCGCGAGATGGCCCGGCGCGCAAAACCAGCGGTTCGGAAGCGACTCGCCGAGTACCGCGAGAAGCGCGACTTCTCGAGAACCGCGGAGCCATCCGGTAACGAGGAGCGCGCGAAACTTCGCAGGAAGCTCGTGTTCGTCATCCAGAAGCACGCGGCGAGCCATCTGCACTTCGACTTTCGCCTCGAGCTCGATGGTGTGATGAAGAGCTGGGCCGTTCCCAAGGGCCCGAGCTACGATCCATCCGTCAAGCGGCTCGCGATGCAGGTGGAGGATCACCCGATCGACTACAACACCTTCGAGGGAACGATCCCGCAGGGCGAGTACGGCGGCGGAACGGTCATGCTCTGGGATCGCGGAACCTATACCTCCGCGGTGAACGAGGACGATCCCCTCCCCGAGCTGCGGCGCGGCTACGCGAAGGGCGACCTCAAGATCATGCTTCACGGCAAGCGGATGCACGGCTCGTGGGTGCTCGTGCGCACCCGTCGCGGCTCCGACGAAAAGCCACAGTGGCTCCTCATCAAGCATCGCGACGAGTTCGCCGAACCCGGCTCCGACATCGTCGCGAGCGAAATGACCTCCGTCGTGTCCGGCCGCACAATGGAAGAGATCGCGGAGAACAAGCGAAAGCGGGTATGGCACTCGAACCGCGAGCCCCATTCCACACTCGCGGAACCGAAGCGAAAGGTGGCTCGCCCGGATCCCGCGCGCCGAAAGTCCTCCACGCCATCCGCCTCCGCCCGCGCGGCATCCGCAAAGGCGCTCAAGGGCGGTGCCCTCGATCCCATGCTCGCGTCGATCGGCACCGCAATGCCCGAAGGAAGCGACTGGACCTTCGAGCCCAAGTACGACGGCATTCGCGTGCTCGCCTATGCCACACCCGCTTCCGCGCACCTTGTCACCCGCAACGGCAAGGACAAGACGGCACAGTTCCCCGGCGTCGCGGAAGCCGTGCGGAAAGTCGCGGCACGCGGTCGTCGCGCGCTCGTGCTCGACGGAGAGATCGTCGCGCTCGAACATGGCACTCCAGCGCGTTTTCAGGAGCTTCAGCAACGCATGCACGTCAAGGATGCGAGTGCGATCGCCGGCTTCGAGAACAGCGCCCCGACCGCGCTCATGGCATTCGATCTCCTGCTCGATGGAGACGATGTGCTCGTGCACGAGCCATGGACCACGCGCCGCGCGCGCCTCGAGAAACGGCTCGGCAGGCACACATCGGCCGAGCTGCGCCTCACCGATTCGGAAGTCGATGCGGGACGAGCGATGCTCGCGCGCGCCCGCGACGATGGATGGGAGGGAGTCATCGCCAAACGCATCGATGCGCCATACCAGCCCGGCGTGCGCTCGCGCGACTGGTTGAAGTTGAAGCTCGAGTTCCGACAGGAATTCGTGGTTGGCGGCTGGACCGAACCACGCAACACACGACAGCACATCGGCGCGCTGCTGCTCGGCTACTATGATCACGGACGCTTCATCTATGCCGGCAACATGGGCGGCGGCTTCGACAACGCCGGACTCGCAGAGATGCACCGGCTGCTCGCGCCGCTCGAGCAGAAGCGCTCGCCCTTCGAGGAGACGCCGCGCCCCCGCGAGCCTGTGCACTGGGTGAAGCCGAAAGTCGTGGTGGAGGTGAAGTTCAACGAGTGGACGGCCGATGGGAAATTGCG
>DATGDQ010000476.1:0-8258 GCA_035310785.1 Gemmatimonadaceae bacterium
AGCGCCGCAGCGCTGATAGCCGCGCACGGCGTGTACGCATTGGGGGTGAACGTGCTCGCGGAATCCGCCGGATGCGACAAGGTGCTCATCTATCGGTACTTCGGCGGGCTCGACGGCGTGCTGGAATCGCTCGGTGCGGAGCGCATGATGTGGCCGCGCGTGGACGTCGAGGCGGTGGATGGGCAGAGCGAGGAGACTCCGTCACTCGCGGATGCCTTGCAGACCGTGGTGCTGGAGGAGTGGGCGGCGCTCGCGGCCGGTGCGTTCATGCTCAAGGGTCAAGCGGCAGAGATTTCGGGTGAAAATGCACTGGGCCGGGCCACTGCCGTTCAGCGTTCGGAGAGGCATGCGGAACTCGTCGCCTCGCTGCGAGACAAGCACCGGGTGCCACCGTACGTGGATCTCGCTGCACTCCTCGAGCTCTTGAGCGCCGCCCTCACTCTCTTCGCGCTGCGTGCTGCGAGCGGCAACGACGCGCCGCCAGGTCCCTCCGGAACCCGCGCCTCGATCGACCCCGCGACACCCGAAGGGTGGCGGCGCATCGAGAAGACGGTGGGCATGGTGGCCCGATCGCTACTCGATTCCTGATTAGTCACCGAACGGTGACAAGGCACGAGGCAGTCAGCGCGATCCCGCGCCCTTCAACACGAAATTGTAGCTGCCACTCGTCGGGTGCCCGTCGCGCGACACCACGCGGTACATCACGACGTAGGTGCCGGGCGCCGACGGAGGAGTCGCGAGGTCCAAAGCCGCCGTGGTCGCGGCGTCTCCCTCGTGACGGAGCACGCTCGTCTTCACCGTGTCTCCTCCCACTCGCACGACCCTGATGCGGCTCAACCCCAGCTCCACCGGTTCGGAGAACCAGAGGCGCACCGCCCTGGGCGTGGCGGCTATCGTATCGTTGACCGCCGGCTCGGCCCGAACGAGACGGGCGTGGAAGGCGGTCCGCGCAGCACGGGCGCCGGTGATCGCGGATGCGGGGGCAAAGGCAGTCACGCCGGCGAAGAGCACCGCGCCGGAAACGATCGAGAGAAGCGGGAAGGGTCGCATGTTCCAAAGATAGGTGAGCGAAACGCGGACAGGAGTAATACAAACGCAAAGACGAGATGTGCCGTTTCGCCCCTTCGGGGTCTGCGATCCATCGCCCGAGCAGGGGCCGCGACCGCGATGCATCATCTTTCGCCAGCACGCCCGCGTTACCCTTCGCAGTGCATAGTCCTCCAACCCTCGCAGACTCTTGCATCCTCGCACCGTGTCGCCCGCGTGATCGACGTCGAGAGCCTCACCAAGACCTACGGCGACTTCGAGGCGGTACGGGGCCTGTCGTTCCACGTGGCCCCCGGAGAGGTACTCGGACTCGTCGGGCCCAACGGCGCCGGAAAGACAACGACGCTGCGCAGCATCGCGGGGATCATCGTTCCCACGAGCGGAGCCGTGCGCGTCGGCGGAAACGACATGGCAACGGCACCCGAGCGGGCGAAGTCGCTGCTCGCGTTCATTCCCGATGAGCCGCAGCTGTTCGAGCATCTCACCGTGGAAGAGCATCTCCGGTTCATCGGACGGCTGTACGGAGTCAGCGATGCACCCGCACGCATCGAACCGCTGCTCATCGAGATGGAGCTGCTCGAGAAGCGCGGTTCGCTGCCCGCTGCGCTGTCCCGCGGCATGCGGCAGAAGCTCGCAATCGCGTGCGGGCTGCTCCACTCGCCGTCGGCGCTGCTCCTCGACGAGCCGCTCACCGGTCTCGATCCGGCCGGCATGCGGCGCATGAAGTCGACGATCGCGTCGCGCGCGCGCGCGGGTGCGGCCGTGGTCCTCAGCTCGCATCTGCTGCATCTGGTGGAGGAGCTCTGCACGCGGCTCCTCGTGCTGCAGCGCGGGCGCGCAATCGCGATCGGCACCATCGACGAGATCGTGGCCAAGCGAGACGATCTCGCCGGACGCGCGCTCGAAGATGTGTTCCTCGCGCTCATCGATGAGGGCGAGCGTCAGGACATCGCACAGCGCGGCACGTGAACGACGCGCTGCGCTATCTCCTCTGGCACAGCGCACTCAATCGAATGCGCGGCCAGGTCGTGCGGCTCAGGCGTCCGCGCTATCTGCTGGCGGTGCTCGCGGGCGGATTGTACTTCGGCACGCTGCTCTTCAACTCGCGCATGCCGAGCCCACTCACCGGGTCGACGTCGAGCCCGATCGGTCAGCTCATCTATACGGCACTCATCTTCGTGACCGTCGCGAGCGGATGGGTGCTCGGCAGCGACCGGCCGGCGCTCGTCTTCTCGGAGGCGGAGGTGCAGCTGCTCTTCCCCGCTCCGTTGTCTCGCTCCGCGCTGGTGCGCTACAAGGTGGCGCAGGCGCAGATCGTCGTGCTGTTCAGCGTCGTGATCTGGGTGGTCCTGCTGCGTCGCGGGGGAACGGCGCTTCCGTTCTGGACGCGAGCGGTGTCGCTGTGGATCATCCTGTCGACCTTGTATCTGCATCGCGTCGGCGCCTCGCTCGTGCGCACGAGCGCAGTGACGCACGGAAGGCGCGGGGTGCGCACGAACGTCATCCCGATCGTGATCGTCAGCGCCGTGATCCTGATCGCCGGTATCACCGTGGTGCGCGCGATTCCAACCGTTCGTGCTGCCATGCGCGTGGGCACGGGAATAGCCGCGGTCGTCCAGCTCGTCACGCATCAGCCACTCGCGACGATTCTCTTCCCCTTCCGGCTGCTCGTCGCGCCGCTGTTCGCGGATTCCACCGCACATTGGCTCGCCGCGATCCTTCCGGCATTCGCGTTGATGATGGTGCACTACCCGTGGGTCACGCACACGGACGCCGCGTTCGAGGAGGCGGTCGCGGACGCGGCCGCGAAGCGCGCACGTGCGGGCGTCGCTTCCCGGCACAGGCGTCCACATCCGGCCGTGATCGCCGAGGGGGCGGTGCCGCGTCCGTGGTTCAAGCTGTCGCCGGCGGGGCATCCGGCGATCGCGATCATCTGGAAGAACGTGCTCGCGTACACGCGCGCACTCAGGCTCACGACACTCTCGATCCTGCTCGGCGTTCTCCTGCTCATCGGGATCGCGGTGTACTCCGAAATCGGAGACTGGAGCGATCTGGCGCAGATCGGGGAGACGCTGTGCGTGATTCCGATCGTCATGCTCGTGGTGCTCGGGCCGGGACTCGTGCGCGCGGACCTGCGACAGGATCTGCTGCAGCTCGACCAGCTGCGGAGCTACCCGCTGCGCGGCTCGACGATCGTGGCGGCGGAGATCGCGAGCTCCGCGATCATTCTCTCGGTGATGCAGTACCTGCTGCTTGCGCTCGCGGCCGTTCTCTCGTCGTTCGGCGCGCAGCCGCCCGTGCCGGTGTTGCCGGCGGTGCTGATCGCGCTCGTCATGCTTCCCATGCTCAATGCCATCGCCCTGACCGTGGCGAACGGCTCCGCACTGCTCTTCCCTGGATGGGTACGGCTGGGCGATGGGCGTGCGGCCGGCGTCGAGGCGATGGGACAGAACGTGCTCGCGGTGTTCGTGTCGCTGGTCATCACGTTCCTCGCGCTGATTCCGCCTCTCCTCGTCACCACGCTCGTTGCATCGGGTCTGAGCGCGGTCGCCTCGCACAGGATCGGCGTATGGGATTTCGTTCCCGCCGTGCCGGTGGGCGCGCTCGTCGTGGCTGGAGAGCTGTGGCTGACGATCACATGGCTGGGCCGCGTGTTCGCGCGCACGGACCTCGCGCAGATCGAGCCGCCGGAATGAACCGTTCCTCGCTTGCAGCGTCCTCCAATACGCGATAGCATCTAGCAAGAGGTTATGCCTTCACTACTCATGCGCAGCAAGCGGCTGCTCGTCGGCCGCCCGCTCGCCTCCGAACGACTCGAAGAAGAGAAACTGAGCAAGACGACAGCACTGGCCGTGCTGTCTTCGGATGCCATCTCGTCGGTCGCGTACGCAACCGAGCAGATACTCTTCGTGCTCGCCGTCCTGCCAGGCGTTGTCGCGTCGACGTACGTCTTCCCGATCTCGGTCGTCATCGTCGCGCTGCTGGTGCTGGTGGGACTGTCCTATCGCCAGACGATCTTCGCGTATCCCGGCGGAGGCGGCTCGTTCACCGTCGCGAAGGACAATCTCGGCATCGGCCCCGGGCTGGTTGCGGCCGCGGCGCTGCTCACGGACTACGTGCTCACGGTGTCCGTGTCGATCTCGAGCGGCGTGGCGGCAATCGTGTCTGCCTACCCTGGTCTCAACACCTATCGCGTCTCCATGTGCATCGGCGCGATACTCGTGCTGATGCTCGTGAATCTGCGAGGCGTTCGCGAGTCGGGCGCCGCTTTCAGCCTGCCCACGTACGTCTTCATCGTCATGATGCTGGCGCTGATCGGCGTGGGACTCTACCGGCTGTCGGTCGGACACGCGCTCGCACCCGTCACCGGCGTGCCGCACGTGGATCCAGTCTCGGTGCAGCACACATCGATGGGCGCCCCCGTCGCCTTCGCCTTCCTCTATCTCATGATGCGAGGGTTCGCCGAAGGATGCTCGGCGATGACAGGAACGGAAGCCATCTCCAACGGAATTACTGCGTTCCGTGCGCCCGCACCGCGCAATGCCGCCAGGACACTGGGGTGGATGGTGACGATACTCGCCGTCTTCTTCCTGGGAGTGAGCTGGCTGGCGCAGGAATACCAGGTGATGCCGACGGTGAGCGAGACCGTGCTGTCGCAGCTCGGCCGCCACATCTTCGGGATGGGGCCTGCCTACCTGACGTTTCAGTACGCGACGTTCGCGATTCTCGTTCTTGCAGCCAACACCGCCTTTGCGGATTTCCCCAGGCTGTCGAGCATCCTCGCGAGCGAGAAGTTTCTCCCGCGCCAGCTCGCGGCGCGCGGCGACCGGCTCGCGTTCTCGAACGGCATCGTGACGCTCTCGCTCGTCGCCATCCTGCTCGTCTGGATCTTCCATGCGCAGACGACGTCGCTGATTCCATTGTACGCGATCGGCGTGTTCGTGTGCTTCACGCTGTCGCAGGCGGGCATGGTGCGTCACTGGTTCGTGACGCGCGACCCCGGATGGAAATGGAAGGCGACGCTCAACGGGCTGGGAGCAATCGCGACCGGGATCGTGTCGATCGTGCAGGTGGCGACCAAGTTCACCTCCGGCGCGTGGATCGTGGTCGTTCTCATTCCGCTCATCATCATGCTGCTCCGCGCGATTCACGAGCACTACCGGCTGTTCGCGGAAGAGGTGAAGTTCGTCGGCCACAGTCCGATCGTTCCGCTGCATCACACTGTCGTCGTTCCCATCAACGCCATCACGAAGGCGACCGCTGGTGCACTCGTGTACGCGACGATGATCAGCGCCGACGTGCGCGCGACCTACATCGACCTCGATCACTCGGACACAGAGAAGCTTCGTGCCGCGTGGCAAGCGTGGGACATCGGCATCGAGCTCGTGGTGGTCGATTCGCCCTATCGCTCCGTGCTTCGCCCGCTCGTGGAGTACGTCGAGAATCTGCGGCGTGATGCGCCGGGCGAGCTCGTGACCGTGGTGGTGCCGGAGATCGTGCCGCGACGCTGGTGGGAGCACTTCCTGCACAACAAGACTGCGCTCTACATTCGCACCGCCTTCCTGTTCAAGCCGAACGTCGTCGTCACGGCCGTGCCGTTTCATCTGGGCAAGGCCGTGCGCCTGCGCGACCGGTTCGACTACGACGAGCAGCTGGACGAATCACTCGATGAGGACGTGCGCCTGACTCGCGAGATGCTGCTCATGGAGGGGGAGACCGTGATCACGGGTGAGAGGCCGACACCCGGCTGATCGCACCCGGTCACGCGAGGCGCGCTACCGCTGCACGTGCGATGCGCTTTCGGCGGGAAGCTCGACGATCGTTACCGGTCCCTCGCTCGTGACCGAGCATCCCTGTGCTTCCAGCAGCCGTCGCGCGAGCCGCATCTCGAGCGGCATCGCATCGGCTGCGGCTGCAGCGATCGGCGGACGCCGTACGATGCGGATCCGCACGCGGGAACGGTCACCTTCACTCCCTTCGACGTCTACGTCCCCGCCCTTTTCCGTGTGCACGATGGCATCCGTGAGGATGGAAGTGAGTGCCTCCTGTGCGTGCACGGCGTCCACGATGACGCGTGGCGTGGTGTCGGAGATCATCGGTCGCAGCTGCACGTGGGCAGTCTCGGCGCGTGCCGTCGCGATCGCGAGCGTGGGGCGCAGCAGCTCGGCCAGATTCGTTGGTTGCGTCACGAGGGACAGCTCGCCGCGATTCAACTGCACCAGCTTCCGCAGCTCGCGCACCTCGCTGTCGATCGCGTCCACGGCGGACATTGCCGCGCCGAGCATCTCCTCCTGATTTTCGTTCAACTCGCCAAACGGACTCGAGAGCAGGATGTGCAACGGCAATTGCGCCTCCTGCGCGCGAGACGCGAATCGCGTGGTAACGGCCTGCAGCATTCCTTCGATCTCTCGCGCGTGCTCGACAGCCTCACGTTCGTGACGCTGCGCATCTTCTCGCGCCCGCACGACCTCGTTGCTCAAGCCGGCAACCCTCGCTTCGATGTCATCGAGCTCATCGACATCGTGAGGAGCACCCGCCCGCGACGCAGGCGGCATCGAGATGCCCAGATCGCGCAAGGCATCGCGGGTCGAGGCGATGCTTGCACCATCGACTGAATTCGTGTGAGCGGCCAAACGCTGCACCCGATGTACGACGTAGCTCGTATTGCGCCACGAGACCACGAGCGATACGAGCGCCGCGATCGCGGCCAGCACGATCACCAGTTGCGGGGCCGTGCGTTCGTAGCGGCCCCAGTACATGAGCGCCGCGACCAGGAACAATCCCAGCACCGCGGGCACTACCGAAAGGAAAAGGCGCTGGCCGACTTTCATGTGTGGCGATGCATGCCGTGATCCTCTCCCATCACTCCGCGCCTCCCACGTCGCGTCCGCGCCGGCCCACCGATGGCTCGGCGAACGACACGACGAGCACATCGAGGCCGATGTTGTTGTTGATCAATCGCTTGACCACGGAGCCGTGACGAAACCTGTACCAGCGAGAGCGCGTGCTCTGACCGGCGATCAACAGGGATACTCCCTTCTGCGCGGCGAAACGCGTGATCGCGAGCGCCACGTCGTCTCCCTCCAGCTTCACGACCTCCGCACCGAGGTTCTGCGCCATCTGAATGTTGTCGACGAGCCGCCGCTGGATGGCGGAGTCGATTCTGTCCGCCTTCTCGTCCGGTGTCTGAACGTACACGCAGTACCAGTCCGAGTTGAGGCGCCCGGCGATTCGGCTCGCTTTTCTCAGTAGCGATGCCGTTCGCGGAGGATCGCTGGACATGGCGACGAGAATGCGATCCGCCGTTTGCCGCGCGGAGTTGCTCGCGGATGGCGATGCGCCCTCCCGCTGTACGATGTGCTCGCGCGTGCGGTCGACGGAGCTTGCCACCTCTCGAAGCGCCAGCTCACGCAGCGTAGAGAGATTCTCCTCGGTGAAGAAGTTCTCGAGCGCCGCTCGCACCTTCGAGGGATCATAGATCTTGCCGTCGATCAGTCGCTGCCGAAGATCCTCGGCGGACAGGTCGATGTTGATCACCTGATCCGCGCGCGCGACCACCCAGTCCGGGACGGTCTCGCGCACGGACACGCCGAGCGTGCGCTGCACCACGTCGTTCAGGGATTCGAGATGCTGCACGTTGACGGCCGAGATCACGTTGATACCGGAGTCCAGCAGCTCGAGCACATCCTCCCAGCGCTTCCCGTGCTTCGACCCGGGGAGATTCGTGTGCGCGAGCTCGTCGACGATCGCGACCTCGGGATGTCGCACAATGAGCGCGTCGACATCCATCTCCGAGAGCGTCACACCGCGATACTCGACGATCTTGCGGGGCACGACCTCGAGATCTCCGATCCGCGCTTCGGTTTCCGCACGTCCATGCGGCTCGACGAACCCGACCACGACATCGACGCCGCGTTTGCGAAGCTCGTGCGCCTCGGTGAGCATCCGATACGTCTTCCCCACGCCGGCGGCCGAGCCGATGTAGACCTTGAGCCTCCCTCTCGTATGCCGGCGCACCAGCTGAAGAAAATCGTCGCCACCTGAGGCGAGCGCGTCCGTCGTCATTGCCGCGCTGGCCGCAACGCTCGAACGATCGCGGCTTCCAGGAATGGACGAATCATGCGTGTCACATTCGCTAGATGGTGAGCGCGAGTGAGGTTGCGGCGAATCCATCGTTCTTCGAGAATGGATTCGATGCCGAGCGATTCGGG
>DATGDQ010000477.1:0-4131 GCA_035310785.1 Gemmatimonadaceae bacterium
CGTGCCGACTAGTCCCGGACTCCACTCGATCACCGCGTACCTTGCGATGATCACCTGCGCTATTCGCTCCCCGTGCTCGATCGCCACGCCATTCTCCGAATCGTTTTTCAGCATCACCATCCACTCGTCGGGATAATCCGCATCGATGGTCCCCGGCCCATTCGGAATGATGAGTCCTCGCTTGAACGCGATTGAGCTGCGAATCCGCACCTGTGCCTCGTACCCGTCCGGCAGCCGCGCCTTGAAGCCGAGCGGCACCAGCGCGATCTCCCCCGGCTCGAGGTGGAGTCGATCTTGCCTATCACTCTCGCGCTCCCGCACATTCAGCCCGTCCGACACGCGCACGCTGCGCCCGATTAGGTACGCGCACACGTCGTAGCCGGCCGCCTGCCGCGTGGCCCGGACCGGAACTGGAACGTCCGGATAGAGAGACTCGTACGTAATCACAGGCGCGCGTTCTGACATTCGTTATCTTCTCCCTTGGCGTGCGTTCCTGTCGCTTGGCACCTTCGCGCGAACTGCGCTAAGTCCCTCGTACACGCAGACATGTCCACCACCGACCGCCCGTTTCGCGACCGCGTCACGAACAAGCTGCCCCCGCACCTCGCCAACTGGCAACTGCCGCAGGGCTGGCGGTGGGGCACCGAGGGCGTCGAGGGCGAGCATCGGCACTACCAGGAATTGGTGGACGGGCTCGGGCGTTCGCTCTCGCTCGTCAGCTCGATCGATGGCGATCACGAGGCGTGGCTGCACTCCGAGGCGCGAACCCTCGCGCACCTGAACCACCCCTCGATCCCCACCACCTACTATTACTGGCCGCGCAATCCCGAGCTGCAGCGCGGACCGGGATACCTGCGCCGCTGGATCCCCGGCGAAACACTGTGGTCGCGCCTCTCCCGCGCCGGCGCCGAGGACCTCGCGTTCGTGCTTCAGCTCCTCCGCTCCGTCGGCTCGGCGCTCGCCTACATGCACTCCGGCGGCAGCGTGCACGGCGCCGTGTCCGCGGAAACCTGTTGGGTCACGCCCACCGGTCGCCTCTGGCTGCTCGGCTGGGAGTGGGCGATTCCGCGCGCCGAGATTCCGGAGGGCTTCGCACCGAATCCGCGCTGGACGCCCACGCCTCCCGAGTCGGACGGCGTCACCTGGAATCCCACGCCCGCCACCGATCAGTGGCAGCTCGCGGCCGCGGCGTTCGCCGGGTTCACTCGCGAGTATCCGCCGAGCGACGTGCCGCCGCTCACGCTCGTTCGCCCCGACATTCCGGTGTCCGTCGCCAAGGTGCTCGCGCGCGCGCTCAAGCGCGATCCGAACGAGCGCTTTCACTCGATGGCCGGCATGCTGCGCGAGCTCGATCGCGCCGTGGGCAGCCACACATCCATGTTCACCAGCGGCTCCATGGCTGCCGCCATTCGCGGCCCCGGCGAGAGCGAAGAGGCGCGCCTCCGCTGGGCCACCGGCGAGGACTACGAGGTGAAAGCCCGACTCGGCTCCGGAACCTTCGGCTCCGTGTGGCGCGTGCGCGATCTCTCGCTCAATCGCGAGGTCGCGCTCAAGATGCTCCACCCGGAAGTCTCGAGCGACGAGAGCGCGGTATACCGCTTTCGCCGCGAGGCGCAGCTCGCCGCGCAGCTGGCGCATCCATCGATCGTCCCGATCTACGATTGGGATTCGAGCGGCGGCGTCGCCTGGTACACGATGGAGCTCGCCGAGGGCGGATCGCTCGCCGATCTCGTCGCGCGCTCGGGCCCGCGCACGATCGCCGAGATCGCGCCTCAGATCGATCAGGTGCTCGACGGCCTCGCCGCCGCGCACGCGAGCGGGATCATCCACCGCGACCTCAAGCCCGAGAACATTCTCATCGACCGCTACCGCCGCTGGCGCATCGCCGACTTCGGCGTCGCGAAGATTCCGGGCGAGGAGGCGAGCGGCACCACCGGCACACCGGAGTTCGCCGCTCCCGAGCAGCTGCTCGGCGAGCCCCAGGGCGCACAGGTGGACCTGTTCGAGATCGCCGCGATCACTTATTTCCTGCTCGCCGGCAAGCCGCCGTTCGGCACCGGCGACGGCCGCGCCATTCTCGCGCGCGAGCTCGCCGGCGACGTCGATCTCGAGGGCATCGCACCGGATATCGCCGAGTGGCTCAGTCGCGGACTCGCCGCGCGACCGGAAGATCGGTTCGCGGATGCGAACGAGATGCGCGATGCATGGCGAGAGGCGGCGGAGAACGCCGCGAATGCGGAAGAGCACGCGCCCTGGTGGAGGCGCTTGTTCACCTCGGAGATGAACGTCGTGAATGGGGAATCGTGATCACATGAAGCAGGACTCTCAGCCCGTGCACTCGGAGCTCGCGTACAGGATTCGGAACAGCGCGACCGCGCAGCTCCTGATCGTCGTCGCCGTCGCGGTGACGTTCACGCTCGTGATGAAGCTCTGGGCGTCGTCGAGCGACTGCGCGCCCAACGATGGCGACGGGCCGTGCGGCATCAGCACGTTCGTCGGAGGCGGATTCGCCTACGCGGGAGGGCTCGCCATCTTCATCATCGCGGGCGCACGCGTGTTCTATGCTGACCTCAAGCGCCGCAGGGCTCATCCCAATCGCGTGAAGGACCGCACCGCCGCCGACGAGGCCCACGACTTCGGCGCCGCGCTGTTCCAGGAGCGCCTCGTGGACGATCAGTCCAGCGCGCGCGACGAGCGAGGGCCATCGAGAGGCTAGCCGCGGAAGCTACTTCGTCGCCGCAAGAACTCGCAGAACCGGTTTGCCATTGAGGTTCTGCAGCGGCAGATACACGCGGTGGGAGGCCGGATCCACGGCCACGGTGTGCGCGTACGGCAGGCGCATCTCGCCGAGCGATGTGAGCGCGCCGCTTCGCACCGCGAACACGTCGAGCGCTCCGGATTCGCACGCGACATAGAGTCGTCCGAGCCCCGGATCCAGCGTGAGCACATCCGGATCGTCCGCGACCGTCATCGTGGCCGTCGTGCGCATCGTGCGCAGATCGACGACGAGAAGTCGGGCGTCACCCTCGCAGCTCACGAACGCGAGCCGGTGCGGCTCGTCGATCAGAAATCCGTGCGGATGATCGCACGCCATGGGATACCGCGCCGCGATGCGCTGGCTCGCCGGGTCGATGGCGACGAGCTCGTTCCTCGTCTGCACCGCGACCACGATGCAATGCGACGGCGCGTCGTAGTGCGTGTTCCCGGCCTCGCCGCCCAGATCGACGCGGCCGAGCCGCTCGTTCGACACGCCGTCGATGACGAGGTCTATTCCACCCTTCTCGTCGGACACGAAGACTCGCCGCTCGTCCGGCGCGTACGCGATGCCATCGGGGAAGTCGGCGCCGGGCACGCGCGCGAGAACGCGGAGCGTCCGGTCATCGATCACCGCGACCTCGTGCCTGTCGGTGACGGATACGTACACGTGGTGCAGCGACGGTACGGCCCACACACCGGTGGCACCCGGAAAACCCTCCATGCTCGCGACGAGCTTTCCGGCCCGCGTGTCGAACACGTCGAGGCGATCGCCTCGCATGTGCGAGATGTAGAGCCGGCCTGTGATGGTATCGAGGCTCTGGTAGTCGAAGCGCTTCGCGGGACCGGGAAGTGGAACGTCGGTGAGGAGCGTGAGCGGCGCCCGTTCGCGCGAGCTCGCGCGCGGCGGCGCGTGCGCCGCATCCGCCGACGGCCCGGTCCAATTCCTGGGCGTGAGAGAGGCCGCGGTCGCGATGCAGGTGGATCTCGACGCCTGCGATGCGGCCGGGGCGAGGGGAAGTGCGAGCGCGAGGATTGCCATTCCCGCTATTCGCCGGGACTCGGCGCGCACACTCATCGGCGCGTGCTCGCGACTCACGGCTGCGTCGCTCGCTTCACGTTCATCGCATCGAGCGCGGCGCGCAGTCCGCCGGCGAGCGCGCTCGCATCATCGTTCGCCCAGAAGTGCATGAAGAAGAGTCGCGGAGTTTCCTCGAGCATGTGACTATGGAGCGCGCCAACCGAGATCCCGTGACCGATGAGCGCGCGCATGACGGGACCCACCTCGCTCGCGATCATCACGAAATCGCCCGTGGTTGCCGCCTTCCCGCCGCCGGTGGGCTGGAAGTTGATCGCGGTCGCCACGCCCATCGACGG
>DATGDQ010000478.1:0-4404 GCA_035310785.1 Gemmatimonadaceae bacterium
CGCGGTCCCGGGCGCGCGGTAGTCGCACCCGGAACAGTCGAGATGCCAGAGACTCACGAGAAATACCTGAAGGGTTCGATGGAGCAGTGCGCGCAATGTAGCTCGCGTCCCGCCGGCGCGCGACGTCGAGCGCGTCGAACGACGAGAGGGCCTCGCGCGTGGAAAACGCGCGAGGCCCTCATCGTCATTCGCTTCGCTGGATCAGCTGCCCTGCTTGATCCTGATGTCTCCGTTCACCGTGCGAACGCGGATCACCGGACCGCCCTTCCCGATGTTCTGCTTCACGCGCACGTACTTCCGCGGCGAGCCGTGCGAGTCGTCCCACTGATCGGTCTCGGTCACGTTGAGCGACCAGTCGCCCTTGATCTTCGTGTGAGAATGATTCTCGGTGTACGCGGTCTCGAGATCGAGCGTCGCGTTCGCATCCTTGGGAAGCACGACCTCTACATCGCCGGTGCCCGAAGTGATGTTCACCGGGTGTGGCTTCTCGCCCACGAGATTGATCGAGACGTTCCCTGCGCCGGTCGTCGCATCCGCGGAGCTTTCCGCCCTCTCGATGTCGATGTCGCCGCCACCCGTCTCGGCGCTCACCACGCCTCCGGACCGGCCGACGATGATCGCCCCGCCGCCCGTGGTCACGTGCGCTCCCGCCGGCGCGTCATCGAGCTGGATGTCGCCGCCATCCTTGTCGATCTCGATCATGCCGTTCCGGCTCCGCAGCGTGCCGTTGTGACCATCCATCATGCGAAAGCGGATCTTCTCGTGGCGCTTCGGCATGTCGGCGGTGTCGATCTCGATGTCTTCCATCATCGTGCGCGCACTGTCCATCGCGCCACGATTGCGCTCGATCCTGATGCGCGCGCGCATCATGGCGGTGTCCATTCTCTCGAGCGTGCCGTCGTGCAGCATCCGCTCCTGCGCCCGCATCATCGCCTTCTGGCTCTCCTTCATTGCCTCCTTGCTCGCACGCATCGCATCGCGCGTGCTCTCGAGCATCTCGGGATCCATCTCGGGCATTCTCGAGAACGCCTCGACGTCGGGCATCTTGAAGGAGTAGGAGTACCCACGCCTTTGATGACGCTCGCTCCCCGAGTTTCCGACGATCGAGCCCGATACATCTTCGAAGTGCACCGTGCCGCCGCCCGTCGAGACGCTGCCATCCAGCTTCGACTTCGCGACGCGCACGTCACCACCGCCAGTGGAGAGATGCGCGTCACCATTCGCGCGCTCGAGCGCGAGATTTCCGCCGCCGGTGTAGCCCGAGAACGATCCGTCGACACCATTGATGTGCACGCCGCCGCCCGCCGATTCCACTCGCACGTTGAAGTGCTTCGGCACGCGGATCGTGAACGAATTGTCGAACGACTGCTGGCTCGACGAGCCGATGTACCGGCTCACGAGCTTCGCATTCCCGTCGTGCTCCTCGAGCGCGATCGTCGTCTCGCGCCAGTCCTCGCCGCCGAGTGAGCCGCGGACGCTGACCTTCTGATCGTCGGTTCCGATGATCTCGACGTCGCCACCAGTGTCGAGATCGAGCTCGAGCGTCCCGCCGGGACGAACGGTCACGGACTTCTCGAAGGTGGAGTCGCTGAGGAAATCGGGTGTCGCCACGGGCGCGTACGGTCTTGCCAGGTCGAGACGCAGTGTACGCGCGAGGCCGGGAAACGCCTCCGCAACCTTCGGAAGCGCGAATACCCTGGCGAACGTCGCGATCCGCGGAAACATCGCGGGCTCGGCCGGGCGTGCCGGGGAAGCAGGTTGCGCGGCGGCGGCCGGCGCAGCGGTGGCCGCGGGAACGCCGATCACGGCGGGTGCAGCGGGCGCTGCGCTTGCCGCGGGAGCGGCGGGCGCGGAGGGTGTGGCCGGCGCGGGGGGTGCGGCCACGGTGATGTGCGGTCGCGTCCTCGATCCCGTGTCGACGGTGACTTGAATCTGCACCCTCGCATTGTGCGCCAAGCGCGCGCTCTCGCTCGGCGCATCCTTCGCACTCGGCACCGCACCGGCGCCGGCTCTCGCCTTCGGGCTCGTCTTCGCCTCCTTCGCGACCGGCTTGAACGCGGAGATCGCGATCAGCATCATCGCCGCCGTCACGACCGCCGACACACGCGCCCTCACGGACATCCGGCCCCGGCTCGGCGCGGCACGAAGCACCGCCAGCAGCCGTCCCTCGAGCTGCGACGGTCGAGCCATCGCCACCGACACGACGCTCGCCGCTCCGAACGAGCGAGCGAAGCGCGCGACGTCGAGCAGATGCGCCGCGTAATCAGTGGCCGGCGTTCCCATCTCCAGCACGCGCTCGTCGCACGCCCGCTCGCACTCGCCGCGGAGATGGCGCGAGGCGAGAATCACGAGCGGATGCATCCAGTAGATCACCGACGCGAGCGTCGCCGCGAGCTGCGTGGCGGAGTCCCGCCGCGCGATGTGCGCCATCTCGTGCCTGACGACGACTCGCTTGCGATCCTCGGTCCACGAGCGCGCCGAATCGGGGAGCACGATCACCGGCTTGAAGATTCCCCAGGTGACGGGCGTGCTCACCTTGGGGCTCGACAGCAGCGCGACGTCCGCGGCCACGCCCGCGTGCATGCGCTCGAGCTCGAGCAGCGCGCGCCAATCGATCGAGCGGAGCGGCGTCGCGTGGCGACGCACGTGCGCGAGACCGAGCTGGCCGATCGCGATCCACGCGAGCCCGAACAGCACGCCGAGCATCCAGATGCCGAGCGCGATCTCGGAGGCGCTCGGAGAGAAGGGCGCGTGAATGCTCGCGGTATGCTCGTTCGATGCGGGAGCATCGAGGGCGCTCGTGACGAGCACCGGTCGAATGGACTGCGGCGTGCCGAGCGTTGCATCGTGCTTCGAGACGGACGGCGCGAGATGCGTATGCACGGGCGTGGATTTCGCGAGCGGCAGGTCGAGGCGCGGGGGCAGGATGCCGACGCGCCACTCGGGCATCAGGATCATGAGCGGCGGGAGCGCGATCGCGCAGGCGAGTGTCGCGGCGATGACCACGTGGCGAACGGCATAGCTCGAGCGACGCAGCGCGAATGCGACCAGGCCGCCGGCAATCATGATCGCCGTGAGGCGGATCGCGAGGGAGACAAGGAACAGGATCATGGCCGTCCTCCTTTTGCATTCTTGCGTTCGGCGGCGCGCGCGCGCTCGATGAGCTTCTCGAGGCGATCGAGCTCTTCCTCGCTGAGCTGCCCCTCGTACTGACCGATCATGGCAGCGACGGCAGAGCTGGCCGAGTCATCGAAGAACGTCCGTACGAGATCGCGTACGGCGGATTTGCTCACGTTGTTTCGATTGGCGGTCGCGAAGTAGACGTAGCGCGGCCCCTCCTGCTCGTGGCGCAGATACCCCTTGTCCTCGAGGAGCCGCAGCATGCCGCGGACGGCGGAATAGCTGGGCGGATCGGGGAGCTCGCCGAGGATCTCGGCGGCCGTGGCCTGTCCGCGGCGGTAGACGATCTCCATGAGCTGGCGCTCTCGGCGGCCGAGCTCGGAATAGACTTCGCGGGACTTCATGCGGTGCTCCGGTGAGGACGCCGAGAATATGCTAATGGGTTAGCATGGTGTCAATAGGTTAGCACCAAAATGTTTGGACCGGCGCCCCGGATACCCGGGATGGACTGGGGCTCCCTACTATAGGATGCCGCCGGCCGCCCGTTCGTTTGAGCGCGCCCGCGAATAGACTTCCGCGCATGGCTGAAGCGGCGGAACAGGTGCTGGTTGCGTGGAGCGGCGGGAAGGACTCGGCGCTCGCGCTTCGCGCGGTGCTCGCGGACCCCACGCTCGCGGTCGAGGCGCTGCTCACGACCGTGACGCGGGAGTACGATCGCATCAGCGTGCACGGGGTGAGGAGGTCACTACTCCACGCCCAAGTGGCGGCGCTCGGACTGCCGCTCGTCGAGATGGAGATTCCGGCCAGCTGCGACAACGCGACCTACGAGGCGAGTCTCTCGCGCGCGCTGGCGGGGGCGCGCGCGCGAAACGATCGCGTGCGGCGATGTGTGTTCGGCGATCTCTTTCTCGAGGACGTGCGACGCTACCGCGAAGAGCGGCTCGCGACGCTGGACATGCAACCGATCTTCCCGCTGTGGGGGCGAGACACCGGCGAGCTCGCTCGCGAGTTCATCGACGATGGATTTCGCGCAATTGTCGTCTGCGTCGACACGACGCTGCTGCCGGCGACCTTCTCGGGCCGCGAGTACGACGCGTCGTTCCTCGCCGAACTTCCGCGCGACGCGGACCCGTGCGGAGAGAACGGAGAGTTCCACACCTTCGTGTACGATGGGCCCCTCTTTCGCGAGCGCATCCAGTTCACGATTGGGGAGACGGTCGTGCGCGACCAGCGGTTCGTTTATACGGATCTGGTGCCGCATGACCCCACACCAGGCAGTTCTCT
>DATGDQ010000479.1:0-11927 GCA_035310785.1 Gemmatimonadaceae bacterium
CGATTCCGTTTGCCATCTACTTTCTGGGCAAGGGACATCGCGGATCGCACCGGCTTGCGGCGCTGTTCACGATGGCGATGATTCTCACCGCCATGGTGAAGAGCGGATCTCGAGGCGGATTCATCGGCCTCATCGGCGTGATGCTGTACGTGCTGCTGCGCTATCGTGCGATCCCGAGCCGCGTGCGTCTCGCGGTGACGGTTGCCGGCATCGCGCTCTTCCTCGGCTTCGCGAGCGACAAGTACTGGACATCGATGGGGACCATCCTGCATCCGCAGAGCGACTACAACTACAGTGACAACGTCGGACGTGTCGAGGTCTGGAAGCGCGGCGTCGGCTACATGATTCACAATCCCGTCGTCGGCGTGGGCGTTGCGGCGTACCCGACGGCCGAGGGCCAGTCGGATCTGGGGCGCATGCTTGCGGCGCAGGGCAAGGGATTCAAGTGGTCCGTGGCGCACAATTCGTTTCTCGAGACGGGGGCCGAGCTCGGATTCCCGGGTGCGCTCGTGTTCATTGCGATTCTCGTCGTTACGGGATACGGTCTGACGAAGATTTCGCCTCGTGGCAAGTGGGCGCCGTGGATCACACGGCGCGAGATGGCGCTCGCGCAGATGCTGATCGGCGCGATCGTCGGTTTCTCCGTAGCAGGCTTCTTCGTATCCGCCGAATACTTTGCGTATCTCTATTTCATACTGGGGCTGTCGGTCGGATTAATGAAGCTAGTTCGGCTGCGCGCCGGGGCATTCCCGATGAATCGCCCGCAGATCAGCGTGCGACTCGCCAGTCGCGCGCAAACACCACCCGAGACGGATCTCGGCTGGGTGCACAGCTCGATCGAAACGTCGCTGCGCGGCGCGGCTCCGAAGCGCTGACGTTCGCAGCGTTCGCGCACGTCATGGATCTTCGCCGGCACCTCAAGAGCACCATCGAGCACGGAGCACTCTGGAGCGGCATTCCGAGTGCGATGCGGCGACAGCGTCGCGGTGACGTGCTCATTCTCGCTTATCACAACATTGTTCCGGATGGTGCACAGGCTGCAGGTGATGGCTCGCTGCATCTGCCGCAGCGGAAGTTCTCGGCGCAGCTCGACGCGCTCGTGCGCACGCACGACGTCATCCCGCTCGCGACGGCGCTCGCCGGCTACTCCGGGCAGCGACCCGCTGTCGTGTTGACGTTCGATGATGCGTACGAGGGCGCGGTCACCGTAGGCGTGTCCGAGCTCGCGAAGCGACGGCTGCCGGGCACGATCTTCGTCGCGCCATCCTTCCTGAACGGCCACGACTTCTGGTGGGACGCCCTGACGTCGCCTCGCGACAGCGCGCTCTCGCCCGAGCTCCGCTCGTGGGCGCTCGAGGAGTGTGCGGGACGCGATGCCGAGGTTCGCGCGCGCGCCCCTCGCGAGCGCGGGGCGCAAGTCACGCGCGCCCCATCCCATGCGCGCGGTGCACAGGAGCACGATCTGGTCGCCGCCGCGGCCCTTCCCGGCATCACGCTCGGCTCGCACAGCTGGAATCACCCGAATCTCGCGCGACTCGATGCCGCCGCACTCGCGTCCGAGCTCACGCTTCCACTCCATTGGTTGCGCGAGCGATTCACGAACGTGCTCCCGGTGATCTCGTACCCTTACGGGCTTTCATCCCCCGGCGTGGAACGCGCGGCGAGCGCAGCTGGCTACACACACGGCCTGCGCATCGAAGGTGGCTGGATCACGCGGGGGACGTTCGGCAATGCGTTTGCCGTGCCGAGGCTCGATGTACCCTCGGGACTCTCTGCGGCGGGATTCGAGCTTCGAACGGCCGGCGTGCGCGTGCGATGACGTGCTCGCGATGAGTACCTGAAGATGACACGGCGAAGGATCCTCGTCACCGACGGCACACAGCGAAGTGCGCTCGCCGTCGTGCGCTCGCTCGGCCGCGCGGGACACACCGTGTTCGTGTGCGGCCCGCGGGTGCCGTCGCTGGCCGGCGCATCGAAATATTCGTTCGCCGAGGCGGCTGTCGCGGATGGGCTCAGTGATCCGGCGCAGCTCGTGACCGACGTGTCGGACCTGATCGAGCGATGGCGCATCGACACCCTGATTCCGATCACCGAGGCCTCCCTCCTCGCGCTTCTTCCCGAGCGCACTGCGCTCGGCGTCTGCATTCCGTGGCCGGACATCGCCGCCTTCAGTGCGGTGGCCGACAAGAGGGCGCTCCTGGCACGGGCCGCGAGCCTGGGCATTGCCGTGCCGCGGCAGACGGTGCTGGGCACGCGAGAAGATGCGAGCGCTCTGGACCCGCAGACGCTGGACTATCCGCTCGTGCTCAAGCCCTCGCGATCCGTGGGCGAGCACGAGGGACAGCGTGTGTCGCAGGGCGTGCGGCACGTGGCGAATGCGGGTGCGCTCCGCGCGGAGATTCGCGAGCTGGGGGATGCGGCGTTCCCGCTGCTTCTTCAGCAGCGTATCGTGGGACCCGGGATCGGAATCTTTCTCCTCGTCTGGGATGGGAAGCTACTGGCGACCTTCGCACACCAGCGGCTTCGCGAGAAGCCGCCATCGGGGGGTGTGAGTGTCTACTCGGAGAGCGTCACGGCTGACGAAGAGCTCGTGGAGCGCTCGCGCGCGCTGCTCCAGCTGATGCACTGGTGCGGAGTGGCAATGGTGGAATTCAAGCGGGACGCGAGCACCGGCATCCCGTACCTCATGGAGGTGAACGGCCGCTTCTGGGGATCGCTGCAGCTCGCGATCGACGCCGGCGTGGATTTTCCCGCGCTGCTCGTCGCCGCTGCCTGGGGAGAGCCGATGCTGGTAAGCAGCGAGTATCGCGTGGGCACGCGCAGCCGCTGGTGGTGGGGCGATGTGGATCATCTGCTTGCACGCTGGCGAAGGGATGCGGCGTCGCTCGCGCTGCCGGCAGGCGCGCCGTCGCGTTGGCGTGCGACGCTCGACTTCCTCACCTTCTGGCATCCGCACGATCACAACGAAGTCTTTCGAATGAAGGATCCGCGCCCATTCTTCCGCGAGACGATCGAATGGCTGCGCCGGCGATGAGCGTACAGCGGACGGCACCGCTCCGCATCGCGCTCATGATCGAGTGCGATGGGCCGGGTGGCGCGGAGCTCATGATTCTCGAGCTCGCGAAGGAGCTGCGCGCACGCGGGCACAGCGTGCTTCCCGTGGGCCTTTCGTCCGGTACGGGATGGCTCGGGGCGAGATTCCTGGCCGCGGGATTCGAGCCCACGAGCTTCGATCTCCGGCGGCCTCTCGACCTGGCGGCCGTTCGTGCGCTGACGCGCATCCTCCGCGACTTTCGCGCGGATGTGGTGCACAGCCACGAGTTCACGATGGCGATCTACGGCGCGGCCGCGGCGCGGCGTGCGCACGCCCGACACGTGATCACCATGCACGGCGGATTGTACTATGCGAACGCGTGGCGACGCCGCGCGGCGCTGCGCTGGGCCGCACGACGCAGTGCGGCGCTCGTGGGCGTGTCCGATGCTACGGCGAGCGCGCTGCAGCAGCACCTCGGAATCGACAAATCGAAGGTCCACGTGGTCCCCAACGGAATTCCGCTGCGCACGGGCGTGCGCGCGCGACTCCGCAGCGAGCTCGCGCTGGCCGCGGGAGAGCTGCTCATCGTGTCGGTGGGGAATCTCTATGCCGTGAAGGGGCACGCCGTGTTGATCGACGCGCTGGCCAGGCTGCGCGAGCGCAGCGGATGGCGCCTCGCCATCGCGGGCCGCGGCGAGGAAGAGCCACGACTGCGCGCGCAGGCCGCCGCACTGGGAATTGGTGATCGCGTGCATCTCCTGGGCTTTCGCGATGACGTGGCGGACATTCTTGCTGCCGGAGACGTGTTCACGATGCCCTCGCTCTCGGAAGGGCTCCCGCTCGCACTCGTGGAGGGCATGTCCTTCGGTCTGCCGGTCGTGGTCACTCGGGTGGGCGGGGTTCCCGAAGTCGTGACCGATGGCGTGGAGGGATTGATCGTTCCACCGTCGGATGCGGGCGCGCTCGCGGCAGCGCTTGGAGAGTTGCTGCAGGATCCGGCCCGGCGCCAACAGATGGGCGCGGCCGCGCGCACGCGCGCGATTCGCGACTACGCGCTCTCGACCATGGCGGACCGCTACGAGCGACTCTATCGCGGAGAGACAGTCGACGACGGGTAGGAGTTCGGTGGCGCTCGTCACCGCGGCCGCGGTGACGGCGAGGCCATGCCGCACTCGCTAGGACGGCACCGTCACGCGCGCGGGGATGATCCCTTCGATCGCGTCGAGGAGAATGCGTGCCTGCGTCGCGCGACTGAAGCGATCGTCGCGCGCCACGCGCTGCGGACGTACGCCTGCGCGGTGATCGTGATAGCGCTTCGCGATCGTCTTCGCGATGGCGTCGACGTGCGGCACCACGACGTCCGCGGTGGTGCCCTCGAGCACCTGCGCGATCGCGCTGCCGGGCTCCGCCAGTGCGAGCAGCCACGAGTCGAAGCGCACGTACTCGAAGACCTTGGCGGGGAGCGCGAGCATGTTGCTCCCCAGAAATATGACGAGCATCGTTGCGCCAGCCAGGAACTGCAGTGCCTCGGCATGAGGACGGGGAGGCTCCACGGTCACGTACTCCGCGATCCCCTCCTGCGCGGCCATGCCGAGGAGCGGAACGCGATGCTCGTCGGCGAAGCGGCCGAGGATGTCGATCCCGAACTGTGCGGGCTCGAGCTTCTCGCTGGCGATGACCTTGGCGGCCGCGCGAAACAGCGTTTGCGGATCGCGATCGAGATAGATGGTTCCGGCATAGCGAATCACGAAGCGCTCGCTGTCACGGTGTGGCGGCAGCGGATCGTCGTCCGATCCGTTCATCACCGTGATCGTCTTCGCGCTGGCGTCGGGGTGGAGTGCGACGAGCGCCGCGTGCGCTGGCGGCGTATTCGCTACCACCAGCGATGCACGCTCGATGCACGCGCGCTCATAGCGCTCGGCGTGCCGGTACCAGATCGGACTCGCAACGCTCTCGCGCAGCCATGGCTGCAGGCTCCACGGATCGCGCATGTCCATCACGAACGGCAGTCCGGTGCTCACGGAGACCAGCCGGCCAGCTTCGTGGCTCGTGTGAGGCGGGGCAGAGGTGATCACGGCCTCGTGCACGCCCGGCGTGACGATCTGGCGCCCCAGGGCGGCTGCTCGGCGCGCCCATCGCTCGCCGTGCGTGAGCTCGACCCACGCCCAGTACGTGCGCAGCACTTCGCGTGGCGTGCGCACGGAGGTCGGAATCTGGTCGCGATCCAGAGACTCGGGGCGGCCTTGGGCCGTGTGCGAATTGCCTTCGGCGTTTGCGCGAACGGCGCTGGGAGCGAGGCGCTTGTTCGGCCACAGCGTACGATACGCACGCCAGAGGACGTGCTCCACGCGCTCGAACGGAAGCACCGGGTCGGGGACGCCGAACACGCGCACACCTGCTGGAAGCGCATCGAGCGACGCGCCGGGTTTGCCCGTCGGCGCGCACGTGATGACGTCCATTCCCCACCCGCGTTCCGTCACCGAGCTCGCCAACTTCTCCCACCGACGTGCTCCGATGGTGGTATCCGGTGGAAAGTGATAGCTGATGAGGAGGAGGCGACGCGCGTCGTGAGCGGAAGTGCCGCGTCTTTCCCAGAACGGCGCGGGCACGGCCGGCGTGCTCACAGCGCGTGCTCCCGCACGATCGACACGAACGCACGCGCGCGAGCGCGGTGGCGCCACGCGATCATTCCGCCATACACCATCACCCCTGTCGCGACCTCGATCACCAAGCGAACCACCGGAGCCATCGTTTGCGGGAGCGCGACCAGCACGATGCCGACCGCCACTGCCATGATCGCCGTCGAGCTCAGTGCTGGCCAGAGCGTGGCGAAATATCCGCCGGGGGACATCTGGAGCACCCGGAACGCCAGCCGATACTGCGGCGACACCACGATGGGATACGCAACGATCCACACCGTCGCAACGCCTCCCACGCCCCACCGCGTCCCCACCACGAACAACACCGGCATGACACACGCCGCGATCACCGAGTACCACATGCTCTTCCGCGAGTGGCCGGTGTAGATCAGTACCTGCGGCGTCACCGTGTCGATCGATCGAATACCGCCGTACACGGCCAGCAAACGCAAGGGCACGATGGCGCCCAGCCATTGGCTTCCGAGCACCACGGGCACGAACTCGCCGGCGATGAGCGCAAGTCCTGCCGCCGCGGGCAGCGTCAGGAACGCGAGACCTTCCACGACACCCAGGAAGTAGCGGCGAAGCGCGGGAATATCGTGCTGAACGGCGGAGAACACGCCCGGTGTGACGCTCGACACGAGTGAGCTGATGCGCTCCACCGGCAACGTCGCAATCTCCCAACCCAGCGTATAGGCGCCGAGCGACTGTTTGCCGAGCACGCGGCCGACGACGGCGAAATCGGCGGTGTTGTACGTGTACCATGCGATCCGTCCGACGACGCTGTGCCATCCCACGGCGAGCGCACTCCCGATCGTCTCGAACGACGACGGCCAGGCCAGCCGGTGACCTCGCATCCAGAGCGCGAGCACGGCTCCGCAGGCGCTGCCCACGATGCTTCCGAAGACGAGCGCCATGTAGCGGAAGCCGCCCACCGCGAAGCCGAGCATCGTGATCATCTGCGCCAGATTCGTGAGCCCGTCGATGAGGGCCAGGCGGGGATAGGCGAGATCGCGCGCCAGCAGGGAGCGGGGGAGCACGCCCAGCGAGCCGAAGATGAAGTTGATGCTCAGGAGCGCAATGATCTTCGCAACCGCGGGCTCGCCGTAGAATCGCGCGATCAGCGGCGAGATCGCGACCGAGATCCCCGCGATCACGAGGCCCATCGCCACGCTGAAGCCACCGATGCGCGCGATCTGCTCCTCGGTGAGCTGGCGATGTCGCAGGATCGACGCAGTGAGCCCGAACTCGCTGATCATCGTGACGAGTCCGAGGTAGACCGTCGCCATTCCCATCAACCCGTAATCCGACGGGGAGAGAATGCGCGCAACGATGAGGGTGGCCGCCCAGCTGAGGATCTGGGTCGCCCACTTCGTACCCCCCGTCCACGCGATGCCGGACACCAGCGAACGGTCCAGGTGCTGGCTGTCGGTCTTCGGCGGCGGGAGGGTTACTGTATCGTCGGCGATCGTCAGCTCGGCTCTAGTTCGTCAACAAGGAAGGGCAGCGCCAAAGCAGATAACACTCGGCGCGCGATGGCATGATTATATGGCGCGACATCGAGCATTAGCCATGCCGAAGCGAGGGTGAATTTTGCCGTCGAGGTTGCGCCACTGCACGCGGCACCCACATTGCTCCACGAGCGCCGTCACCTCCGCATACCGATCGCACTGACTTCCTCGCTCACCATTCTGCACTTGCTCGCCCCCGCTCCCGTTGGGGGGCTGGAGACCGTCGTGTCGACGCTGGCAGCTGCGCAGCGTCGGGCGGGCCACACAGTTGTTGTTGCGCCCACGCTTTCAGCTCCGGGAGACGGATGGAATTTCACCGCCTCATTGGAGCATACGGATGTGGAATTGGTGCCACTGATGGTTCCGCGGCGCGGCTACCTGCGGGAGCGCGCGCTGATTCGCGAGATCTGCCGCTCACGAGGCGTAAGTGTCGTGCACACACACGGTTACAGATCCGACATTGTCGGCGGCCATGCCGGCCACGAGTCGGGCGTGCCGATAGTAACCACCGTACACGGTTTCACCGGTGGCGGATGGAAGAACCGCGCATACGAACGGCTCCAGCGATTCGCCTTTCGGCGATTCGACGCCGTGGTCGCCGTCTCCCGTCCGCAAGCCGACGAGCTCCGCGCCAGCGGGGTCTCCCCGCAACGCATCCGAATCGTACCGAATGCCCTTGCTGCCCATCCAGCCCCTCTGGATCGAGTCGAGGCGCGTCGCGCGCTCGGATTGCCGGCCGACGGGCTGGTCGCCGGATGGGTGGGGCGGGTGAGTCGCGAGAAGGGAATCGACGTCTTCATCGATGCCCTCGCTTCCCTTCAGGACCGAGTGCTACAGGCCGCCATCATGGGCGACGGACCGGAGCGCGCCATCGAAATGGCGAGAGCGGAATCGATCGCGCCATCACGGTTCATCTGGCTTGGCGCCGTCCCCGACGCGTCGCGGTACTTTGCGGCGTTTGACCTCTTCGTCATGAGCTCACGAACCGAGGGACTGCCGATGGTCATGCTCGAGGCGATGGCCGCAGGCACACCGATCGTCGCGACGAACGTGGGCGGCATTCCCGATCTGATTTCGCCGACGGAGGGAATGCTCGTCCCGCCGGAAGATCCGGAAGCACTCGCCGACGCCATGCGCGCTACGCTCGACGATCGCGAGGCGGCCAGTGCGCGCGCGCGCGCAGCGCGGCTGCGCCAGAAGACCGAGTTCGATGTGGGTCCGTGGAGCGCGCGCTATGAGTCGATCTACCGCGAGCTGATTGCCGCCCGCTCGGACAAGGCACGGCAGTCGTGAACATCGCGCCGTACGCACTGATCGCGCTCCCGATGGCGATCTTCGGCTGGGCCTACGTGGGCTACCCCGCCGTGCTGTGGCTCGCATCGCGTTTCACGCCTGCTCGTGCGACGCCGTCGGATCCTCCGAGCTGGCCGCTCATCTCGATCACCGTGCCCGCGTACAACGAGGCCGCGCGCATTCGCTCGACCATCGAGAGCCTGCTCGCGATCGACTATCCCGCCGATCGCCGTCAGATCCTCATTGTGTCCGATGCTTCGACGGACGACACGGATCGTATCGTCGCCGAGTACGCATCGCGCGGCGTCGAGCTGTATCGCGTGTCGCAGCGCGGAGGAAAGACGGCGGCGGAGAATGCCTCCGCGGGCTCGCTCCGCGGCGAGATCATCGTCAATACCGACGCATCGATCCGCGTGCAGCCGCACTCGGTGAAAGCGCTCGTGCGCATGTTCCAGGATCCATCGATCGGTGTCGCCTCGGGACGCGACATCAGCGTGGGCGCCGAGTCGGAGGGAAACAGGGGCGAGTCCGGGTACGTGGGCTACGAGATGTGGGTGCGCGATCTCGAGACGCGTCTGGGCGGCATCGTCGGCGCGAGCGGTTGCTGCTATGCCGCACGAGCGCAGATTCAGCGCACCGTGCTGCGTGACGATCTGGCGCGCGACTTCGCGAGCGCGCTCATCGCGCGACGACTCGGGCTTCGCGCGGTGTCGGTGGACGAGGCGACGGCCGTGGTACCGCGCACGCCATCGCTGCGCGCGGAAACCAAACGCAAGGCGCGCACGATGGCGCAGGGTCTCGAGACGCTCCGCTACGGCGCGTCGCTCATGAACCCGTTCCGCCATGGCGGCTTCGCCATCGCGCTCGTGAGCCACAAGCTCGCGCGCTGGCTCGTCTATCTCAGCGTTCCGCTCGCCGTCCTGGGCCTCGCATGGCTCGCGCTCACGTCGCGCGCTGCGCTCGTGCTCCTGCTCGCCATGATGCTCGGCATCGCGATGGGCGTCGCCGCGATGCGATGGCCGGAGGGCAAGCGAGTGCCGCTTCCGTTCGCACTCGCCGGATTCGCGCTCGCGTCGACGCTCGGTGGATTACGGGCGTGGCTGCTGGCGATGCGCCGGCAGCGGTTGCCGATGTGGGAGCCGACTCGACGGGCCGCTATCTCCGAGTAGCTACCAGCCGCTCTGGCGGAAGAGCATCACCGGCACCGTCTTCACCATGATCTTGAGATCCTCGGCGAGACTCTGGCGCTCGAGGTACTCCAGATCGTAGCGGATCTTCGCACGCACGTCATCGATCGACGTGTCGTACGTGTGATTGATCTGCGCCCATCCCGTGATGCCGGGACGCGCGCGCTGCCGGAGCCGATAGTTCGGAAGGTCGTCGCGCAGACGCACGAAGATGCTCGGACGCTCGGGACGCGGACCGACGATGTTCATGTCGCCACGAATCACGTTCACCAGCTGCGGCAGCTCATCGAGTCGCGTGCGACGAAGGAAGCGGCCGAGCTTCGTCACGCGTGGGTCGTTGCGCGTGGCCCAGATGGCACCCGAGTTCCGCTCCGCATCCGCGCGCATCGTGCGGAATTTGTAGATCGTGAAGATGATCCCGCCGCAGTCCTGCTTGCGACGATCATACAGCGCATCCACCTGCGTGTCCCGACGATCCAGGCCCACGCGCGTCTGCGAATAGACCGCGGGTCCCTTCGAGGTGAGCTTCACCGCGATCGCCACGAGCAGGATGATGGGAGACAGCACCGCCAGTGCGAGCGACGCCAGGACCAGGTTGACTACCCGGTTCGCGATCTCGGACCGGTCACGCGGCGACGCGGTGGGCACGGCCGGCGCGATGCGCCGATCAGCCCGTCGAACGACCTCGATTCCCATCGGCGATTCGACACCGGCAGGGGCGACTATTCGCGTCCCGCCGCTGACCCGTCTCCGATTGGGTCCACGCTCGACCAGAGGTTGCTCGCCTGCCTGCGGGATGGTCCACACTTTCGCTGCTCCTCCTTCGTTACGTGCGCTGCTCATTTGTGACGGGTTAAGATGACTGCTGTACTTATCAATCCGGCGGATATGCCAACGATAGATGCTATGACGCCCCAAGGCGTGTGATGCTTCTCACCGATAAGAATCTGATCACCAGGGCGAATGTTCAGCTGATCGAGAGTTGCACCTTTCGCAACTTCCTGGCCTAAGAGTTCGGAGCCATAAATCACATCATTGCCGCGTTTCACCTGGGTCCGGTCTACATCCGCCGTCGATGTCGGCCCACCTGCGGTCATGATCGCATCCGCCAGCGCCAGATCTGCGGGCACCTGGTAGTAACCCGGCTTTGCGACCGCGCCCATTACCGCGACGCGCACGAGCGACGTCGTCTGCACGTCGGGCCGCTTGATGTAGCGAGCGAGCTGCGTCGTGAGATAATCCTGCAGTTCCGATCGAAGCACGCCCTGTAACGAAATGTCGGGCAAATTCTCCAGCTTGATGATGCGTCCTGCGCGTACGGTCACCGTGTCGCTGATCGTCGAATCGCCGCGAACGGACAACAGCACGCGGTCGCCGACATCGAAGTCCCCATCACGCAGCCTCGCGCGAATGGTTGCTGCCTGCATCTGCTTCTGCTGGCGGGTGGAGGCATCGGCCGCCTTTGCGGCATCCTGCTCCGTCGAGATCGCGAGCGCCTGCAGCTGCGTCCTGGTTGCTTCCGTGTGCGCCTCGTCCCGGGGGACGGGGGCCATGATCTGTGAAGGGGGCGCCGAGTGGTGACACGCGCTGATACCGATTGCGAGCACCGCGAGGCTGACAATCCCTCGTGCCGAGCTTTGGAAGTTCTTGAGGCTGATACGATTTGTATGACTCATGTGCGGGAAGGTCATTGCACCAGCCGTGCTAGAGGTGAGAGGATTGTCACTCGCATATAAACGTTTGCGCCGCCCGCACTTGAAGGGCGGGCGCGGCTATTCGTAGAAGCATGGACAGTGCCATCTGTGGCGGGCTCTCTACAATAGCGGGCGCGCCGGGCACACCATAAGGACGCGCCAGTAACGATGGTGGAACAAAATGAATCACATAGAGTTGAAGCCGCCGGTGACCTTCATCGCACGAGCGATGTGACGCAGATCGCAAAAGCCGCGTCTCGCAGTTACATCGCAGATGTAGCACTGGCGCCCCACGGAGCCGGGCTCGTCTTTCGTACGCTATCGCACAAGTCTTTGCTTTTCAATGTATTAGCCTGTTACAGGCGGCAGCGCATGTTAAGTGCAGAGTCCATGCGCGCACCGTAGCGCGAGTTCGGCCGCTGCGGCGTGTCGCTCAACGACCATGGAAAGGAATGACGGAAGCTGGCTTCACCCCACGACCTCCTCTCATTCTGCTCGCAAACGAGCACGAGTGGACTGCCCGTTCCCTGGAGACGATTCTCGGGCCGCACGGCTACGCCGTGCTGCGC
>DATGDQ010000480.1:0-3669 GCA_035310785.1 Gemmatimonadaceae bacterium
CCCGGTCGCGCTCTTGACGAGTGCCATCCCGATGGCGAGGAAGACCACTCCGACGATCAGAGCCGAGAGCCAGTACTTTCCGTTCAGCAGATCGCCAAGTCCTGCGATCAGAAATGCCGTGAGTGCCAGAACCCCGGTGAGCGCCAGGCCGGACGCCACGCCGATCTTCGCACCGTCTTTCGCCAGCGTCGTTCCCGTCTGACGCGCTTCGGCCTTGACGAGCGCGATTTCCTTGGACACCAGTGCGCTGGTCTCTGTGCTGAGATCCCGAAAGAGCTCGCCGAGAGAGCGCTCGCGTATTGCGGGGTCTCGTGTCGGGATGTCCCGCAGTTCCGTGTCTCGTGGCGTCATGTCGGCCGCGCGCTGCACCTGCAGTTCACCTTGGCGGCCGTTCGCTTGAAACTCGGGTTCCTGGCGTGCCATGATGTGTGTGCCTCCTGCGCTGAACTCAGCTCATCGCTCGCTCGCGCCGCTTTGTCGGTCGTCGACTCCGCTGCGGCCTGACGCCGTGTGCGGTCCGTTACCCGTCGCGACAGTTGTTTAGGTCACGCAGGGGCAGGGCATGACTCATGCCTTCGGCAACGCGCAGCGTGAGGGGCTCGTGATGTGCGCAGCGCGTGCGCACCCATCCGGTTTCGCTGCGAGTGCGGGCTCGGACTACTGCGCGAGACGCGCCAGCTTGCGATGCGCGGCAATATTGATCGCGCGCTTCGTGAGATACTCGTCGAGGCGGCCATCCCACACCGCGTTATCCCCCGGCTCGGCACCGCGAACGTCGGCGACGGTGATCTCGAATGTCTCGTGCGATGGCGTGTGGGTGACGTGCACGACACCATTCTGTGGGTCGGAAACGATCCAGTCCTCCGAGCGCTCCTCGCTTTCAGTCGCCACGACATCTCCCAAGCTCATTGGCGCACTCGACCGTCGGCGCTACTGCCGAGGCGGCTCGCACGCTCTCACCGGTGGGAGGAGCATCTGCACGTAGCATGCGACGACGGCGCGAACGCGCCGGCGCGTCCTGCGCGACCTGACGCTCTGCCGAGATTTGCTGCATCTTGGCAGCGATGACCACATTGCAATCACGCCTGGAGCCGGCGCTCGCTGGCCGTTATTCGATCGGCCGCGAGCTTGGCGAGGGAGGGATGGCGGTCGTTTTTCTCGCGCACGACCTCCGCCACGACCGTGAAGTCGCGCTCAAGGTGTTGCGCCCGGAAGTGTCCGCGGAGATCGGCGCCGAGCGATTCCTCCTCGAGATCAAGCTCGCAGCGGGGCTCACGCATCCGCACATCCTTCCCGTGTTCGATTCGGGTGAGGCGGAGGGCCTTCTGTTTTATGTGATGCCGAGCATGGAGGGGCGATCACTGCGCGAGCGGATCGACAAGGAGCGCCAGCTCTCGCTCTCGGAGGCGCTGCGGATCACGCGTGAAGTCGCGTCCGCACTCGACTACGCGCACAGACACAACGTGGTGCACCGGGACATCAAACCGGAGAACATTCTTCTCCACGAGGGCGCCGCGATGGTCGCGGACTTCGGGATCGGCAAGGTGCTCTCGGCGAGTGGGCGCTCGATCACGCAGACGGGGCTCGCGATCGGCACACCCGCGTACATGAGCCCCGAGCAGTCGGCGGGCGAAGTAACGACCGATGGGCGGAGCGACTTGTACTCGCTCGGCTGCGTCCTCTACGAGATGCTCACTGGAGAGCCGCCGTTCACGGGAGTGTCGGCGCAGGCGATCATCGCCAAACGGTTTCTGTCGCCGATTCCCAAGGTGCGGACCACGCGCGACGTGCCCGAGGCGGTGGATGCCGCGGTCTCCCGTGCACTTGCCCGCACGCCGGTGGATCGCTATCCGACGGCAGCGGAGTTCGCGGAGGTGCTACGCGGGATCGCGATGAGTACCGCGACGGGTGCGCACCGCAAGGCGGGAGATGCGCAGCGCGCGACGAAGGCGATCGCCGTGCTTCCGTTCAAGAACATGAGCGCCGATCCGGAGAACGAGTACTTTGCCGACGGGATGACGGAGGAGATCATCAATGCGCTGGGCAAGCTGCCCGGCATTCACGTGGCCTCGCGCACCAGCTCGTTCGCCTTCAAGGGCAAGGATGTCGACGTTCGCGAGATCGGGGACAAGCTGGGCGTGACGACCGTGCTCGAGGGCAGTGTGCGCAAGGTCGGCAACAGGATCAGGCTCACGGCGCAGCTGATCAACGTCGAGAGCGGATATCATCTCTGGAACGAGACGTACGACCGTCAGCTCGAGGACGTGTTCGCGGTGCAGGACGACATCTCGCGCGCCATCGTGGAGGCGCTCACGCTCCGACTCGGCGGCGAGCAGGGGCAGGTGGTGGCTCCGACGAAGAACCTCGAGGCGTACACGCTCTATCTGAAGGGACGCTTCTTCTTCGCGAAGCTCTCGGAGCCTGCGCTGAGACGATCGCTCGATCTCTTCCAGCAGGCGTTGCTGCAGGATCCGGCGCTCGCGCGTGCGTACGCGGGGATCGCCGACGCGTGGTGCAATCTCGCCGACGACTGGGTTGCGCCGGACGATGCGTATCCGCGGGCGAAGGGCGCCGCGGAGCGTGCGCTGCAGCGCGAGCCAGAGCTCGCCGAGGCGATGACGTCGCTCGGCAAGGTGCTCGGGTGGCACGAGTGGAAGTTCGCGGAGGCGGAGGCGCAACTCGCGCGTGCGGTGGTCAGCGCGCCGAACTACGCCGAGGCGCACTATGTCCATGGGACCTTGCTGCCCGCGGTGGGCCGCCTGCACGATGCCATCGACACGATGCGCAAGGCGCTCGTGCTCGATCCGCTCTCGGTGCACTACAGCGAGTGGCTCGCGCGCTTTCTCCTGTTCGATCGCGACTACGATGCGGCGATCGCGCAGGGCGAGCGCACGATGGAGATGGACGAGATCTGTCATCGCGCCCAGCACTACGTGGGCGCGGCGTACCTGGGAAAGGGCCATCCGGAGGAGGCACTCACGTGGTTTCGCCGCGGGCAGATGCTCGAGCGCGCACCGCGAGCGTGGGACGCGATGATCGTGCGCGCGCTCGCCGCGCTCGGGCAGCGCGACGAGGCGGATGAGATTCTTCGGCGATTGGAGGAGGAGTCGCGCCGCCAGTATCTGCGGGGCGAGATCATCTCGACGGCATACGCGGCAGTGGGTGATCTCGACAAGGCGTTCGCGTGCCTCGAGCGCGCGTATCAGGAGCGCTCGGCGGGGCTGCTCTACTTGAAGCTCGACCCGGGTTATGAGCCGCTGCGCGAGGACAAGCGCTACGACGATCTGGTGAGGCGGATCGGGCTCACGTAGTCACGGCGTGGCGGGCCGGAGTCGTGCGGTGAGCTGGACCGGCAGCACATTCCCGCACGGCCCTTTCTGCGAGACCATCACGTCGTTCGCGATCCAGGTGAGATACCCCGGCTTCTCGATGCGGACGGTGAACGTGCCGAGGAGAGTTCCGCCCTCGAGCGTGAGCGAGTCGACGTGAGACAGCGTGTCATCGACGCCGGCACCCACGAGCGTACCGATCGCATTGTCGGCGGCGGCCTTGCCGGAGACCGAATCGCGGACGGTGACCACGACGGACCTGGGCGCCGGAGCGGTGCATTTCCCGGTCAGGATCTCGGTGCTGCAGCTGCTGGCGATGAGGAGCAGTGCGACGAGACTG
>DATGDQ010000481.1:0-5214 GCA_035310785.1 Gemmatimonadaceae bacterium
GATTATGCGTGCCTGCTTTCGGGGATCGCAGATGTGCCGATCTATCCGACGCTGCCGCCGGAGCAGATCGCGTACATCCTGCACGATTCCGGCGCCGTGGCGGTGTTCGCCTCCACCGCGGAGCAGGCGGAGAAGCTCAGAAGCGTGCGCGTGAATCTGCCGGCACTCCGGCATGTGATCGTGTTCGACGAGGATGCCGCGCGCGGCGGCGACATCAGGATCGCGGCGCTCGAGGCTAAGGGCGCCGCATTGATGACTCCGGATGCCGCCGCGCGCCTACGCGCGGAAGCGCTCGCGATCCAGCCCGATCAGATCGCGACGATCATCTATACGTCCGGAACCACCGGCGAGCCGAAGGGATCGATGCTCACGCACGGAAACATCGCATCGAACGTGTCGGCCTCGATCGATGTTCTCCCCATGGGTCCCGAAGACTCGGCGCTCAGCTTTCTTCCGCTGTCGCACATCTTCGAACGGATGGTGGACTATCTCCTGTTCGCGGCGGGCGTATCGATCGCCTACGTGGAGACCATGGATACGATCGCCAGGAACATGCAGGAGATTCGGCCGACGATCGTCGTGTCGGTGCCAAGGATCTACGAGAAGATCTATGCGCGCATCACCGACACGGCGATGCGCGGGGGCGGAGCCAAGCGCAGGATCTTTCTCTGGGCCTTGAAGGTGGGAGATCGATGGACGACGGCAACGATCGAGGGTCGCGGGCCGGGACCGCTGCTCGCGCTCCAGCATCGCCTCGCCGACAGGCTGGTGTTCGCGAAGGTGCGAGCCGCCGTCGGTGGACGGATTCGTTACTTCGTCTCCGGTGGCGCTCCTCTCTCGGTCGAGATCAATCGCTTCTTCTTCGCCGCGGGACTCAAGATCCTCGAAGGCTACGGGCTCACCGAGACATCACCGGTGATCGCGGTGAACACGCCCAGTCGCCTCACGATTGGAACGGTGGGCCCGCCGCTTCCGAATGTCGAGGTGAAGATCGCCGCCGACGGCGAGATTCTGACGCGCGGGCCGCACGTGATGAAGGGGTATTTCAAGAACCCCAAGGCAACGGCGGAGGTGATCGACGCTGACGGATGGTTTCACACGGGCGACATCGGCACGCTCGAGAATGGCCTGTTGCGCATCACGGATCGCAAGAAGGACATCATCGTGACAGCCGGCGGAAAGAACATCGCGCCGCAGCCCATTGAGAACGCCGCGAAGTCGAACAGGTTCGTGGCGCAGGCGGTCCTGATCGGCGATCGCCGCAAGTTTCCCGTCATTCTCGTGGTGCCGGACTTCGACCAGCTCGAGCTGTGGGCTCAGAATGCGGAGATCGCATTCAGAGACCACAGCGATCTGATCTCGAAGCCGCAGATCAAGGGCAAGATGGAGCGTGAGGTGATCAGTTCGCTCGAGAAGTTTGCGCCGTTCGAGAAGCCGAAGAAAGTCGTGCTCATCGAGCAGGACTTCACGATCGACAGCGGCGAGCTCACGCCAACGCTGAAGGTGAAGCGCCGCATGGTGGACCGGAAGTTTCGAGCGCTCATCGACGCGGCGTACACGGCCGAGGAATCGCGCACGGGGGCCTAGCGGCGGAGTCCGATGGGCACGGGCCCGGAGACGTTCGAGGGCGGCGCCGCGGCCGCGACCCAATGCTCGTCATCGCGCGCGAGCTCCCGCAGGTCATCGGGTACCAGCGCCGAGCTCGGAGCGATCAGCCGTCCATTCGGCGCCAGTGATCGCGCGGCACCGGCGAGCAGCGAGGGCGTCGCGTGCGCGGCGTCCAGCGCAATTCCTCGCGCGCACGATGCGGCGAGCGGGAGCACGTCCGCGATGCGTGCACGCGAGAGCGCGCCACCGCTTCGAAGCTCCGTCTCTGCATCGAGCGCGAGAAACTGAACGCCATCGATCAGCGCGAGCAACGCCTCGGCGCCGGCGCACCAGTCGCCAGCGAGCACGACGAGTCCGCCCGACTCCGTGAGCTCGAGCAGCGCCGCGGCACGAAGGGCGAGCGCCTGGTCACTCTCGAAGCTCCGTTCTCGCGATGCACGCGCCACGTGCAGTGTGTCCGCCGGCAGGGCCACGCCTGCCCCGAAGTCCGCCACTCCCTCGCGTATCGCGTAGCGCGCCCCGCACACGGGGCAGCCGAGCTGTCCCTCCACGATGTGCCGGCCCACGAGCACATCCGCTCGCGCGATGAGCCAGCTGTCCTCGTGCGGCCGCACGCACCGGAGCGAATCGACGAGCTCGAGGAACATCGGCGGGCCGCCTACGACGCGGCGATGCGAAGCTCGTCGACGTTCACGTTCGGCGGACGCGTCGCCGCCCACACCACAGCCTCGGCGACAGCCTCGGCTGCCAGCATCTCGCCGCGCGCCGGAAATCGGCTCTCTGACGGCAGCTTCACCGAATCCCAGATGGGCGTATTGGTGGCGCTCGGCGAGATCAACGTCGTGCGCACGCCGGTGCCTTGCGTTTCCGCGCGTAGCACCTCGTGCAGCGCGCGGGCTCCGAACTTGGAGCTCGAGTACGCGCCGTTGTCCTGGAAGATCGTGCGGTCTGCGATCGAGCCGATCATGATGGCGTGCCCTCGGTGCTGCTCGCGCCACGCGGGGAGGATCGCGCGCAGGACGAGGAACGGCGCAACGAGATTGACCTGCATCGTGCGCGCGAATTCCTCGCCGGTGAGCACGTGCAACGGTTTGGGATCGAAGATCCCCGCGTTGTTGACGAGCAGATCCGGCGCATCGCCGAACGCGTCGCGAAGCTCGTGAACGATGCGTTCCACGTCGCTCGCGATCGAGACATCGGCGGCGAGTGCCACGGCCTCCCTTCCGAGCTCCTGCGCGCGCGCCCGCAGCTCGGCGGCCCCGCGGGCGACGAGCGCGACGCGCACGCCCACGCGCACGAGCGCGCGTGCGGTTGCGAGCCCGATCCCGCGAGAGCCTCCGGTGACGAGCGCGGTGCGTGGTGTGAAGGAGCTCGTCAACGGGAGAGGGAGTTCCGCCCGTAGGCCAACGCGAGAAACTCCTCGCGCGTGCGCGCGTCATTGCGAAAGATGCCGCGCACGGCGGACGTGACCGTCTGCGAGTTCTGCTTCTGCACGCCCCGCATCATCATGCACAGGTGCATCGCCTCGATCACCACACCTACTCCCTTGGGCACGAGCACCTCCTGCACCGCCTGCGCGATCTGCTCGGTGAGCCGCTCCTGCACCTGCAGCCGGCGTGCGAACATGTCGACGATGCGCGGAAGCTTGGAGAGCCCGACGATCTTGCCGTCGGGGATGTAGGCGATGTGCGCGCGGCCGAAGAACGGCAGCATGTGGTGCTCGCACAACGAGTAGAGCTCGATGTCTCGCACCATGACCATGCTGCTGTGGGTCTCGCTGAACACGGCATCACCCACGACCTCGCGCACGTCCATGTCGTAGCCCATGGTGAGCCAGGTGAGCGAGTTCGCGACGCGCTGCGGAGTCTTCTTGAGGCCTTCGCGCTCGGGATCCTCGCCGAGGACTTCGAGGGTGCGACGAACGAGCTGCTCGAATTCGGCGTTGTGCTCCGGTGCTTCATCGAGGTCGAGCCCCCAATCCTCGGCGGGCAGCTCCAGGGTCGCGGGATCGACGCGCTTGCGCATGGCGAGCGCTCGTGCTGGCGGATCGGCTTCGCGTGCGACTTTGGCGCGGGCAGCGGAACGAGCACGGGATTTCTTGTCAGCCATGTGTCGCCACGATCCTCCGAGTGATGAGCGCGTGATGCGTCGGGCGCGCGCCAACGTAACTTGAGTCCTGCGCAGTGCTCGCCTAGCTTCTCGCAACCGGCGAGCCGGGTTTCGATACTCTTCATCCCTGTGGCCGCCAGCGAGTGAAAGCTAAGCTGCTCTCGATCGTCAGCGGAACGCCAGCCGCGTGGTCCGCACTCTGGACCTTCCCCAGCATGCTCGCGAGCGCTTTTCTCGTGGCATGGGCCGCCGAGGCGGCGCAATTCATCGTCTCGCAGGGGCTCGCGCTCGCGATTCTCGCGTGGGTGCAAACGCTGCCGGAATTCGCAGTCGAGGCAGTGATTGCGTGGGAGGCGGGCGGCGATGCCCCACATTGCTTCGTGTCGAATCCCCCGGTGGGCTGCCACTCGCATCTCGCGATCGCAAACTTCACCGGTGCGATCAGGCTGCTGGTGGGACTCGCGTGGCCGATGATCTTCTTCGTCGCCGCATTCTTCGGGCGAAAGAGCCGTCCCTTTCTCGCGCCGATTCAACTCGAGAACGAGCACGCCGTCGAGGTGCTCACGACCATTCCGCCACTCGCATACTTCGTCTGGATCTGGCACAAGGGATCGATCGACATCATCGACGCGGTCGTGCTGATCGCAATGTACGGTGCGTATCTCGCAATTCTCTGGCGCATGCCGCCGCGCGAGGAGGAGGAGATCGCGGAGGCGCCGCGCATCGCGCGCTGGGCGGCCACCCGTCCCGGAAAGCTGCGGGTGCTCGCCGTGGGCGGGCTCTTCGCGGTGGGCGCGGCACTGATCTACTTCACTGCGCACCCGTTTCTCGAATCGATGCTCGCGATCGCGGGCACGTTGGGCGTGAGTCAATTCGTGCTGGTGCAATGGGTGGCACCCTTTCTCAGCGAGTTTCCGGAGAAGGTGTCTGCGTTCCAGTGGGCGAGCCGCGTGCGCACGGCACCGATGGCGCTCGTCAACATGGTTTCGAGCAACATCAATCAGTGGACCGTGCTCGCGGCCATGATCCCGATCGTGTTCTCGCTGTCGCGCGGCTCGGCGACGCCGCTGCCGTTCGATGGGGCGCAACGAGAGGAGATCCTGCTCACGATTGCGCAGAGCATCGTGGCTGTGCTCGTGCTCCTGGACATGCGCTTTCATTGGTGGGACGCGGCGATCTTGTTCGTGCTCTGGCTCGCGCAATTCCTGCGCGCCGGTTGGCGCGATGAGATCACGTATCTCTATCTGGGCTGGGCGGTGATCCTGGTGATCGCGTGGATCTGGAGGCGGCCCACGGCGCCGGGGATCTTCTGGCGTCTCGTGCGTGGGAAGCCCATCGCCAGCGAGGCGAGTGGCTGAGTCGAGCGCGGGCCAAAAAAAACGAGCCTCGCCGCAAGGGCGAGGCTCGAAGAATTAGGAACGAAGAGGATTTTTGAAGCCCCGTCGAATGTATGAGGTCCTCACCACACTATCCGCCTTCCCCGCACTGGGGCATGAC
>DATGDQ010000482.1:0-5247 GCA_035310785.1 Gemmatimonadaceae bacterium
CGCCGATGTAAAACGGTCGGGCAACGATGAAGCGAACGGCCTTCGCGGCGAGTCCAAAGTACTCCTGGACCGCGAGCACGCGCAGCTTCGCTCCTTCGTTGATACTCGTCAGTAATCCTGCCAATCGCTGCCCGCGCGAGAGTGATCCCGTTCCCGGGAAAGGCCGTAGTGGGACGTGGTAAGGGCAAAGGACGTGCCCGAGGTCGCTTCGCCGCAAATCTAGTGATGCCGCTCGACGTACCCTAGCTTACCGGCCCATGCACCCTCCTCTCGCTCGCGATCGGTTGTCGGCCCTGCTCGACGCCGCCCACGGGCGACGGATCGCGGTCATTGGCGACGCGATGCTGGATGTCTATCTCCGCGGCGAGGTTGAACGGATCTCCCCCGAAGCGCCGGTACCCGTGGTTCGCGTGCGCGACCGCCGGACGGCCCTCGGCGGCGCCGCCAACGTTGCGCAGAACGTATTGGCGCTGGGCGCGCGCTGCGAGCTCGCGTGCGTCGTGGGGTCGGACGCGAGCGCGCGCTCACTTCGTGACATGCTCGTCGCCATGGGAGCACCCGACAGCGCGATCGTGGAAACCTCGCGTCCGACTACCACCAAGACCCGCGTGCTCGCGCGCGCACAACAGGTGGTGCGCGTCGACGAGGAGGAGGATGGTGAGCTCGGCGCATCGGATGTCGCGCGCGTGCTCGCGGTGGTGCGCACGGCGGTCGAGCGCGCGGATGCCGTCGTGCTCGAGGACTACAACAAGGGCGTGCTGGTGCCTGCGGTGATCGAGGAGGCGCTCGGAATTGCCGCGAGGCGCGGCATCCCCGTGGTGGTCGATCCCAAGTACAGGAATTTCTTTTCGTATCGGGGCGCGACGATCTTCAAGCCGAACCGCCGCGAGCTCGAGTCGGCGCTCGGTGCGACAATGGACGTCGAGCATCCGGAGACGCTCCCCGCATTGGTGCAGCGGCTCGGAGTGGCAAATCTTCTGCTCACGCTCGGCGAGCGCGGCATGGTGCTCGTTGGAGCGTCTGGCGAAACCGTGCGCGTGCCCACGACGGCGCGCGAGGTATACGACGTGGTGGGAGCCGGCGACACGGTGACGGCATATCTCGCGGTGATGCTCGCAGCCGGTGCGACGGTGCCCGAGGCGGCGATGATCGCGAACTTCGCCGCGGGAGTGGAGGTGGGGAAGCTGGGCGCGGCGACCGTGAGTGGCGCGGAAGTGCTGGCGGCGTACGACGGCGTGGCGGCGCGGCGGTGATCGCGCGGCACTTTGTGACAAAATGGGAAGCGAGTAGTTTGCTGAACGATCGAGGGCCCTTAGCTCAGATGGTTAGAGCAGCGGACTCATAATCCGACGGTCGCAGGTTCGATCCCTGCAGGGCCCATGCAAATTGGAGTTCGGAGCAGAAAAAAATGGGCTACGTCACGTAGCCCATTTTTCTTGGATGCAGCTGCCTTCCCTGCCGCATCCATGCGCATCACCCTCGTCGATGAGCCGACCTACGGCATCTTGCTGCCCTCGGTACGCAGCCGAAGCACGGAATCGGCGCCGGCGTTCATGTAGTGCGCGGTCGTCACACCCACCACCTTGCCCCCCTGCAATCTCGAGACGACCTCGGTCTGTACCTTGACGCCCTTGCGGCGCTGGCTGGGGAACACGTCGGATTTCATGATGACGCTATCGCCCGAATAGGTCACGTGCTGCTTCACCTTCACACCGGAGGGAAAGGTGACGAGCGCCGTGGAATCCGACGTCGACGTGAGCACGAACTTCGTCGGGGTGGTATCCTTTCCGCTTTCGGGCACGGACTGCATCTGCCACTTTCCCGAGAGATCGCTCGGCGAGAGTGCTGGCGCAGCTGGTGGGGGTGCAGGTGCAGGTGCCGGAGCAGACATTGCTGCTGCGGCGGAGGCGCTGTCTTTTGCGGCTTGTTCGCTCTTCGCGCAACCAGCGAGGATCACGATGGCGGAGAAAGCGATCGCCGCACGCGGCGTGTATTGCATACGAACCTCGGTCGTGTTCGGGACGTCTGCCTGGGGGATCCAGCCCGGGAGACGATAGGCGGTGTGACGAAGGAGTCAAGTAGGAGTGAGCCGGCCGAGCCTGTCCTGCTCAGCGAGCACTCGCCGCCATCGGCTGCACGACCGCGTCGAATGCCGCTGTACGCACCGCGCCGCCTCGCTTGACCTGCACCCACACGCGATAGTTCCCCGCGCGCGGGAAGGCGTACGGAAAGCTCACGTCGCCGGGAATGCTCGCGGCCGGCATGCGCGCCATCGCTGAGTCTTCGCGTGCGACGCTCTTGCCGATCGACACTGCATTCGTGTCGCCACGCTGCCGAAAGGCGAACGCCTGCTGCGCTCCCAGCGAGGCGGTGCCCGACGGATGCAGATGGATGAACACCGTGCCGTCGTCACGCATCACCACCGCGTGCGCCGCCATTCCGAGGTACGGCTCGAGCGTCGCAGGAGCTCCCTGCGCGTCACGGATCACGAAATGGAGCGATGCGGGCATCGCCGCGACGATCGGCGTGGCATCGCGCTGCCACGTCATCGTCGAGCCGTCATCGAGACGCGCACTCATCGACGATGCGTCAGCGGCCGGGCCTGCGAACGAGGCGTCGTCGGAGTCCTGTGCCGCCGCTCGAGTCGTGATCGCGGGAAGATCGATCCCTCCGACGAGCGTCTTCGCGAATCCGCTCTCGTGCACGATGTCGCCGAATACTCGATAGTGTCCTGCCGGAAGCGGCGGCAGCGTCGCCATGAAATCCACCGTGTCCTTGGTGGCCGGATGCACATGCGCGAAGGCTGCCATGCCGGGCATCTTGACAAGAAAGAGATGCATCATGCGACCGTGATCGGTGATCAGCGGCGACCACGCGGCGATGTGGGCACGCCCCAGCCATGCCGAGTCGTGGCGCATCGTCCAAGCGGAGTCGACGATGCGAAGCCGAATCCGCGGTGGACCGCCCTCGTTCTCCTCGGAGAGCGCGATCGCGAAGGGTCGGTAGAGGCTCGTCCGAAAGTCGCGGTCGACGCCATCCCACCAGATCTTTCCGCCGCCAACCACGAGCGTGAAGAACACCAGGCTGGCCAGCATGGTCGCACGCGCGCGCCAGACGCGTCGCCCATCCGGAGCGGCGCCCGGAGGCAGAACACCCTCTCGCACGGCGGCGCCCGCAATCGACACGATGCCGACGAAAAGGAAAAGCCCGAGCACCGCCAGAAGAATTCCGAGCGGCTTCTGCATCGGCAGACGACTGTTGGCGACGGCCGTGACGGGCACGATCACCGACCCCTCACCACGCGCGCCGCGCACGCGGACCGTGACGCTGTTCGATCCGGGCGCCATGATCCAGAGCCGCGTTTGATACTGACCCGGCGCACCCGGCACGGGCGCGCCGACATCGGGCGGCGGCGTGCCTGCAGACGCGTCGTACACATTGATCATCGACGTGACCTGATGCACCGTGTCACCCACGACGCGCGTGTAGATGGTCGCGATTCCGGGAATCACGGACGGCATCTGCACGTTCACCACGACGTGATAGGGTCCCGCACTGCCCTCGTACCAGCTGTCGGGGCTCCCAATGTGCGCCGAACACACGAGCACCACCGCGGCGATGCCCAACGCCCTCAGACCACCCTTCATCAACGCATCACGCGCGACATGCCGTTGCCGACCCACAGCCCAACCCGTGCGGAGGCAGCGCCGATCATCACTGCGATTCCAAGTCCTCGCAGAAACAACGGAAAGCTGGGGTGCCCCGTCGCGTCTCGCGCCAGGTTCCAGAACCGATGCTGAAAGGGGCCGGGGCGCACCATGTACGCCCACTGGTCACCCGCGAACACGTAGTTGCGAGCGCCTGGCGATAGCAGAAAATCGGCGAAATACCACTGGCACGCGACGAGCACCAACACGAACGCGACGCCCAGAGCGACGGACATGAGCCAGTCGTGCCGGCCAGCGTTCCACCGCACCAGCAGGTCCACCGCGAGCGCGGGGAACACGAGCAGCAGCGGGAAGCTCGGCGGCACCATGTGCGTGATTTCACGATAGATCGGTGCCAGCTTGGGAACTGCCGGAAAGAGCTGCAGGGTCCACATCATCAAGAGCATGATTCCCATGTACACGGCGGCCGCTCCCGTTGCGGAGAACCGCAGACGTCCGGCACGCGAAACGGCAACCACGAAGAGCGTGAGTGCGCCACCCGCGACCTGGTAGAACAATGCGCTGTGCATCTCGTTGGCACGGCTCGCATATTCGCTGATCAGGGTGGCGATCATCGTGATCAGGACGCCGGCGGCCGCAGTGTATGCCCAGCCGAGTCTCCGCATCTCGTGCGCATCCGTTGCGCGATTCTGTCCGCCGAGCGCGAACAACAGTGCGCCGATCTGAATGGCGACCATGCCGAGCGCGAGGACCATGTGCGGTGGACTCACGATCTGCACGTCGAGGCCGTACGCGTTGTGCCACCAGTTGTCGAATGGGGCGCTCGTGATCATCACGAACGTGCCCCAGATGGTCACCCACGCGCCGAGCGGCCCGAGAAATCCCCAGAAGCGCACACTCTCGGCCCGCGACTCAGCCGTGCCTCGAAACGTCGTCTGCAGCACCAGCCATCCGCAGCTGACCCCCGCCAGCACTGCGCCGAACTGTTCCAGGAGATGCGGAAGCGTCCAGAAGGTGTCGCGCCCGACCGTCTCGTGCCACGAGATGTCCCACAGCAAGCCGACGACGATACACGTGGACGAACAAAGCACGGCGTACAACGGCCACATGCGAGTCGAGGTGCGCTGCGCCGCGTCGCCGATCGTGCTCACCGCGCGGACGGGTGTCGCGATGCTTGCCATCGTGATTCCTTACCTGAAGATCGCCGCCGACTTCACGAGTGTTTGCGTGACTCCCCACGTCAGCGGAACGAGAACGAAGGTCCAGGCGAGAATCACCTGAAGCTTGTTGCTGTTCTCCGCCCTCGAGCTCGCGCTCGCACTCGGCATCCGCTCCTCGTCAGCCACGTGAACGCTCCGGTGAAGGGGTGAACACCCTCATTGTGCTCGTGTCCGGAATTTCGGGTGCGTGATATCTCGCGTCTACGGGGCGCACCAAGAGATCGCAGATTAGTCCGATCAGCAGCAGTCCAGCCATGAGGTAGAGGGTGACGTCGTACTGTTGCGTTCGCGGCACGCCGTGTTCTGTCTGATACTTGGCGATGTAGCTCAGGAGCTCGGGGCCCAGCACGCCGGCCGTC